>DASQRJ010000490.1:0-5390 GCA_035642955.1 Acidobacteriaceae bacterium | reverse complement strand
CCGGATCGTCGTCGGCGCCGACAGCGGACCTGCAGCCGATATCCTGAAGGCGATTTATGCGCCACTGACATCGGGTGAGTACTACCGCAGCAAGGACGCAATCCAGGGACATCGCACCATCGCCGACCCGCCTCCGCTGCTGCTGACCTCCACCAAGGCGGCGGAATTGATCAAGCATGCGTCGAACGCCTTCCTGGCGATGAAGATTTCCTTCATCAACGCGGTGGCGAATGTGTGCGAGGCGGTGGATGCGAATGTGGAAGAGGTGGCGCGCGGCATGGGACTGGATAAACGCATTGGCAGCCAGTTCCTGAAGGCAGGCATCGGCTATGGCGGGTCCTGTTTTCCCAAGGACGTGGCGGCCTTCCGCTATGTGGCGGAACAGTTGAGCGTCGATTTCGGCATCCTGGCCGAGGTGGAAAAGATTAACATGCACCAGAAGCGGAGGTTCTTCAACAAGGTGCGGTCGGCGCTATGGACCTTCCGTGGCAAACGACTTGCTGTGTTTGGGCTGGCCTTCAAGGGCGGCACGGACGATGTGCGCGAATCGCCGGCCTTTGACATCATCCGCATGCTGCTGTCAGAAGGCTGCGCCATCGTGGCCTTTGACCCGGCCGCGACGGAGCGAGCCAAGCTCGAGCTGCCTCCCGGCCCCTCGATGCAATATGCCGATGATCCTTACGCCGCAGCCGCCGGTGCCGACGCCCTGCTCATCCTCAGCGACTGGCCTGAGTTCGGCAAACTGGATCTGGAAAAGTTACAGGCTGCGCTGCGCTACCCGATCGTTATCGATGGAAGGAATCTCTACGATCCGCGGGAGATGTTGGAGCATGGCTTTACTTATCTGAGCGTTGGTAGGCCGGCGATGTACCCGGCGCGAGAAGCAGCAGGAGTGAGGCGCGTGCAGTGAGGGAAGAGGATATCTCCAGCGAATTTCGTTCGAGGAGCAACGCCCTTTGAAGAAGATGCGAATCCTGGTTACCGGTGCGGCGGGTTTTCTTGGTTCGCATTTGACCGACGTGTTGCTGGCCGATGGGCACACCGTCATTGGCGTCGACAATTTGTCGACAGGGCGGTTGGACAATCTGGAGCATCTGCAGGGCGAGCCTCGCTTTTCGTTGTTGGAGCGCGATATCTGTCAGCCCTTTGAACCGGGTCAGGTAGATGCGATTTACAACATGGCGTCTCCCGCGAGTCCGACCGACTACATGAGGCTTGGTCCGGAGACGCTGCGGGTTGGCTCTTACGGCGTCTTCAACACGCTCGATGTTGCGCGCCGCTATCACGCCCGCTATCTGCACGCTTCCACCTCCGAGTGCTACGGCGATCCCGAAGTGCATCCGCAGACGGAGAGTTACTGGGGCCATGTAAATCCGATCGGACCGCGCTCCGTATATGACGAGGCGAAGCGTTTTGCCGAAGCGACCGTGATGGCCTATCAACGGTATCGGGGCGTGGATACCCGACTCGTGCGTATCTTCAACACCTATGGGCCGCGGCTGCAACTGGACGACGGCCGTGTGATATCGAATTTTCTGATGCAGGCCTTGCGCGGCGAGGACCTGACCCTCTACGGCGATGGATCACAAACGCGCTCCTTCTGCTACGTGACGGATCTGATCGATGGAATCGTGCGGCTGGCTGGCAGCGATGAGCTGGGGCCTGTCAACATCGGCAATCCCGTGGAATGGACGATTGCCGAATGTGCACGTGAGGTTCTCGCTGTGACCGGCTCCCAAAGCAAGCTGCGGTCGCTCCCTTTGCCGGTTGACGATCCAGCCCGGCGACGCCCGGACATCACTCTCGCCCGTACAGTCCTAGGCTGGGAACCCAAAGTGCAATTGCGTGAGGGGCTGAACCTTTGCATTCCATACTTCACACGCGCGGTGCGGGAGAGCGTCAATGTGCAGTCATCCGCGGGCTAAGCTGGCGCCTGCGCGTGGAATTGGTATGCACAGCTAACGCTGTTCGACAATTGCGCGCCGATGAGCGGGGCATCCTGGTGATCGCTGAATGGTGCTGCTGTGACCAGTGAACGGTGCGCGCAGTGGACGCCGGAAAAGTACGATGTCGCGGCACGGGATGGATGTCCACGATCAACGAGTCCCGGTGAGGCACGGCATTGAAGGCCGGCGCGCTCAGGAGACGGCGGCTGTACCATTCGCGCGGGCCTCTGCTTCGGCGAGCCAGCCGCGCCGAAGTGACGCTTCCGGGACGTTGGAGAGATAGGGCTTTATATCGAGGATCGGTGTACCGTCCAGCATGTCGACGCCCCGTACGCGCAGCTCAGCACCGGTGCGGCGCAGCAATTCGACAACGGTGAGGCCGATGGGATTGGGGCGCCGGGGCGATCGCGTGGCGAAGACTCCGTGCTGGCGGTTGTCCGTGGGCGGCGTGCCGAGCAGTTCGAAATGCTGCGATCTGTCGAATTCCCAGAGCACGATCAAGTGTGAGAAACCGTCTATATCCGTGAGACCAAGCTCAAAGTCGGGCAGAACCGTGATCACACCTTCTGCTTCGTGCCTGATACCGAGTCCCTTTGGTATATCGCTGCCTTCTTTGTAGGGACTGCTTACAAATCCGATGGGCCAAGGCGTAAACATATGAGGATGAACCTCCATTCACGAGTGCTCTCCGCGCGCAAACCAAGCGGTTTCGCGTCTCTATCTATTCCTATTTGACGTAATCGACGAAGAGCGTTAGCCTGAAAGTGGTGTCACTCATCCACATTCCCGCTGCCTGTTGCTGCAACTGTTGTTGCGCACGCGGCTGCGCGGGTGCCTGTCGATGAGCTAGTGATCTAACTACATCACTCCAAGCGATTCCGAAGCCCCAACCGCAGCGACTCTGCAGTTGGGGCTTTTCTTTTGCACCCCCAGACATAAAGAAGGGAAGTGGCATGACACAGGCCAGTCATCCTGAAGGAACCATGGTGAAGGAGACAAAGGCGCAGAAGGCCGAACGCCTGAAGCGCGAAAAAAATCCCTGGGCCGCATTCGACGAGATCCGCCGCTTTGCGGCAGAGGGCCGCGGGAGTGTGCTGCCGGAATGGGCAGGTCTCTACTTCAAATGGTGGGGCATCTACACGCAGGGCGATGGCGCGGGAGCGCTGGGCGGGAGCGGCGGCGAAGGCAAGGCCACCGAATACTTCATGCTGCGAATTCCCGTCTCCAATGGAATACTCACGTCTGCGCAAGCTGCCGTGATCGCGGATATTGCGCGGCGTCACGGGCGAAATCTCGCCGACATCACAGTCCGGCAGGCGATACAGCTTCATTGGCTGCCGATCGAAAGCATACCCGAGATCATCGAGCGCCTGGATGCCGTGGGGCTTTCGCCGCGTGGCGCGTGCGGCGATGTGGTTCGCAATGTCACAGGTTGTCCGCTGGCGGGTCTGGCGGCCGATCAGGTCCTCGATGCGTCACCCATTGCGCGGTCTGTCGCAAAGGCGTTGGCCGGCAATGCCGAGTTCTACAATCTTCCGCGCAAGTTCAAGATCTCGATAACCGGTTGCAGCTCGTGGTGCTCGTATCCGGAGATCAACGACATTGGCCTGACGCCGGTGCGCCGCGGCCCCGACGTTGGTTTTTCGGTGAGAGTGGGCGGGGGGCTCTCGGCTGACCCACATCTCGGCGTATGGCTGGACGCCTTCGTGCGTCCCGAGCAGGCGGTGCAGGTGGTGACGGCAATCGCCACAATTTTCCGGGAGCAGCAGGGCTTGCGAGAAAGCCGTGATCGGGCGCGGCTGAAGCATCTGTTTCTCAAGCAAGGCTGGACGGCGGAGAAGTTTCTCAACGAGTTGCAACTGCGGCTACCGTTCCAGCTCGATCCGGGGGTGGAGGAAAGCGTGCCGGCCGATGTCCTGCGAGACCACGTGGGCGTTCAACGGCAACGGCAGGCGGATCTCTACTATGTTGGCGCTGCTGTGTTGCGCGGGCGGATGACTGGCGACCAGCTTGCTGCGGCTGCGGAACTCGCGCAGCGTTACGGGTCAGGCGAGCTGCGGACGACTGTGATGCAGAATCTGCTCTTCGTGAATGTGCCGAGGCGCCATGTGGATGCGCTGGTCGCAGAGCTCTCAGCGATTGACCTGAGAGTGGAGGGCTCGCACTTCTGGCGCGGCGCTGTCGCGTGCACCGGCACGGAGTTCTGCAAGCTGGCGATTACCGAGACGAAGGGATTTACGCGGTGGCTGGTGGAGGAGATGGAAGCGCGGCTTCCGGAGTTCGATCAGCAGCTCAGGTTGAACGTGACCGGGTGTCCCAATAGCTGCGGCCAACACTGGATTGCCGACGTGGGCATTGAAGGCAAGAAGATCAAGCATAACGGCGCCTTGGTGGATGCCTACTATTTTTGCGTGGGCGGCAGCGCTGGCGGCCATTCGGCGATTGCGCGTCCGGTGGGCTATCGTTGCGCGGCAACCCTTGTGCCTGAATCGTTGGAACGCCTGTTGCGCGGATATCTCGACGAGCGCCGGGTGAGTGAAACTCTGCGGTCCTTTCTCAGCCGGCAGAGCAATGATCATCTGCGCGCGTTGCTGGCAGGTGAAATAGCAGATGCCGTAGAAAGAGATCAACCAGCAGGCCGAGTGCCGGCAGGGGTGGGAGAATGAGCGCGCCGCTGCTGCCTGTTTTCGTGAAGCTCGAAGGGCGTTCCTGCCTGGTCGTAGGTGGGGGCGCGATCGGACTACAGAAGGTACGCAGCTTACTTGAATGCGGGGCAGATGTAACCGTAGTGGCTCCAGATGCGGGAGCCGAGATACGTGACTTGGATAAACAAGGAAAGATCGTCTGGCGCCGCCGATTCTATGTTGCGGAGGATATTCTCGGGCAGCAGCTGGTAATTGCTGCAACGAATGACCCGAAGGTGAACCACACAGTTTATGGCGATGCCGTCGCCAGAGGCGTGTTGGCCAACGCGGTTGACGATCCGCCCTTCTGCGACTTCTATTTCGGCTCTGTGGTTCGCCGCGGGTCGCTGCAGATCGGTATTTCGACGTCAGGCGAGAGTCCGGCGTTGGCGCAGCGGCTGCGACAGCAGTTGGAGGCATTGCTGGATAGAGGGACCGGCCCCTGGTTGGAGCGGCTTGGCGCATTGCGTCGTGGTGTGTTGAAGGTGCATCCGGCAGGGGAAGAGCGTAATGCCTTACTGCGTACGCTGGCCACGCGGGATATCTGCGATTCGTCTACGTGTCCGTCACGTGTGATGGCGCTGGAAACACTCCGCCAGGAGCCGGCGACAGGTCAAGTATCTTGGTGGCTGACATGAGTGTCGCGGCGAAGGGGACGGTCTATCTCGTGGGTGCGGGGCCAGGCGATCCGGAGCTGCTCACGCTGAAGGCTGCCGCGTTGCTGCGCGCAGCAGATCTGGTGTTGCATGACGATCTGGTG
>DASQRJ010000489.1:0-2144 GCA_035642955.1 Acidobacteriaceae bacterium | reverse complement strand
GGGAAGGTGTATATCTCCACCGGACACGATCTCACCACTGTGACGAATCCGCGGGGTGAACTGGATGTGTATGGCCTGAAGTAGGTTTCTCGCGGCTTATCGTAGTGCAGCGAGCCTGGTCTCCGAGCTTTGTCTCCGGACTTGGTCTCGGGACTTGGTCTCGGGGATGGGCCGCATCCGCTTCTGCTCGGAGGGCTCCATCTCCGGTACGCGCCGGAGCTGCGCCGCTGCCTGAGGTGCCGCCCGAAGAGCAGCGAGAATCTCAATTGCCGTGAGCGGCGCTCCTGACGGCAAGAACGGGACAGAGCGAGTGCGAGGCGAGGTTATAGGCCAGCGGGCCAGGCAGATGAGAGGCCAGGTGGGGATGGGCGGTTTCCGGAATGCCCACCACGATGAGTTGAACCGCGCGTTTTGCCGCGGCTTCCAGAATCAGCGTCTCAGGCGGTCCGAAGTCGACCAGAAATTCCGGTTCCACGCCTTGTTCGCCCTGAGGCCAGCCGCGCTCGAGCAGACGCATGCGACAGAAGGCATCCGCGGACATTCTGGTCGAAAGCGGTTCGTTCCAGACATCCTCGGCAACGTGGAAGACGTACAGGTGGGCGGCATATACCTTTGCCAACGCATAGGCGTAATGCATCGCGCGCCGCGATGCCGGAGAGAAATCCGTAGCAAAGAGCATGGACTTCAGGTGCACCTCCGCCTTGGGCTCGATGGACGCCTCCGGCCCGATCAGCAGCGCCGGGCAGGCTGCCGCACCGGTGATTGCCTCCTCTACGGACGGTGACAGCAACTTGTGAAGGCCATGTCTACCGTGGCTTCCGGCCACGATCAGGTCGATGTTGTGCTTGTCGACCAGAGTGGCGATCACTGCCATGGCATCGCCGTGGTCCAGGATGAGCTGGAAGGGAATCTTGTTGAAATGAGAGCTTGCCAGGAGCGACTTGATCCGCTCTTCGGCAGCCAGCTTCATCTGGTGCAGGGTGGCATCGAGCAGGATCGGTTCTATGTGCGCGTACTCATCGGCGTGGATCACGTGGGCGACGTAGATGGTGGAACGGAAGCGGCGGGCGATGGCGGCGGCATAGGGGAGGGCCATGGCAGAGGTCGGCGAGAAGTCGGTGGCAAAGAGGATTCGCTTGAGCCGGATCGGGATGCCGTCAGTGGTTCCGGTTGCCTGCGGCATAGGAGAAATCTCCTTTAGCTAGGATGACGTTTCGGCAGCGTGAGCCGGTATCTCACCGTGCGACGCCGCGGGGAGGGTGACAACGAAGGGCTCCATCGCCTCGCGGGCTTGCGGCGAAGCAATCATGACGATGCGGTCCTTTGCCTCCAACAATGTTTCCATATGCGGCAGCAGCACATGCTCCCGCCGCATGACGGCGATGATCTCGAACTCGTGTGCGCTCAGCTGCTCGTAAAGCGCCGCGATGGTCTTGCCGGCGATGGCGCTGTCCTGCTTCACCTGTGCCATGGTGAGCTCCCGGTTGCCGGGCAGGTCGAAGCGGATGTGCGCCTGCAGCAGCCGCAGCAGATCCACATGACCAAGCTCGTCGGCAAAGGTCAGATCTCTTTTGCCCAAGAGGCCGAGAGCGATCTGAATATGCTCCAGGTAGTGCGCGGCAGAATCGCGGCGCGTCGGAACCTGGCCTTCGTAGAGACTGCCGTAATTCAGCCGGGATGAGAGTCTTCCCTGGAGCAGATAGCTGATCATCACCGCCATTCCCGCGGGCACAAGCAGGTGATAACCGCCGGCCATTTCCGTGACCATCAACATGGTGGCGACCGGAACCCGAGCGGCAGCACCGAAGACCGCGGCCATGCCCACGACGACGAAGACGGCTGGAGGCTGATGCAGGAGGATGGCGAAACTGCCTCCCAACATGGCGCCGATGAAGAGCGAGGGGGCGAAGACGCCGCCGGAGCCACCCGAAGAGACGGTCAGGGCGAAGGCAACGATTTTTGCGAAGACGAGAAGCAGCAGGAGGCGCAGCACAAGCTGGCCGTTGATGGCCAGTTGAATCCAGCCATAACCGCCCTGCAGCACCTGTGGAAGCCAAAGGGCCAGCAGCCCGACTCCCAGGCCGCCGACAGCCGGTTTCGTCCAGACAGGAATCGGAAGCTTTCGGAACAGATCGCGTACCCCG
>DASQRJ010000488.1:0-3713 GCA_035642955.1 Acidobacteriaceae bacterium | reverse complement strand
GCACTGGCAGCATTCGGCCAATTCAATGACGCGAAATGGTCTACCCTCGGCGGGACAAGTCATGCATGAGCTTTCGATAGCGATGAGCATTGTCGACATGGCACAGGAAGAAGCGGAACGCCGCAACGTGCAAGTGGATGCCGTTCATCTAGAGTTGGGTGCACTTTCTGGAGTGGTGAAGGAGGCGCTTCTCTTTTCCTATGGGATAGCCTGCGATGGAACGCTCCTTGAAGGCTCCCGCTTGCTCGTAAAGGAGATACCGATCGAGGTCTTTTGTCCAAGCTGCAAAGTGCCAAAGACCCTTGTATCGATGCAGTGGTTTCACTGTCCCGACTGTGGAGCGGCGACATCTGAGATTCTCCACGGCAAAGAGTTGGTCA
This sequence comes from Acidobacteriaceae bacterium, assembly GCA_035642955.1. Taxonomy (GTDB): domain Bacteria; phylum Acidobacteriota; class Terriglobia; order Terriglobales; family Acidobacteriaceae; genus KBS-83. Next base: position 3,333 of record DASQRJ010000488.1, on the reverse strand, counting down.
TCACCGCACTGGAGCTGAAGCCATGACCTCGGAGCCACGCCTGCTTGAAGTCCGCAAGAACGTGCTGAAACAAAATGACGTCCTCGCTCGCGCGTTGCGCGCGCGGTTTCGCGCTCAGGGCACCTCCGCGATCAGCCTTGTATCCAGCCCGGGCGCCGGCAAAACTGCGCTTTTGGAACGAACTCTCAGCCTGCTGAAAGAGCAGTATCGGGTCGCTGCCCTGGTGGGCGATCTGGCAACGGAGAATGATGCCGAGCGCCTGGCGCGCAGCGGAGTACCGGTGAAGCAGATCATCACCGGGACGGTTTGCCATCTGGAGGCGGCGATGGTGGAACGGGCTTTGGACGGGTGGGATGTGGGCCAACTTGATCTACTCTTCATGGAGAATGTTGGAAACCTGGTGTGCCCGGCGTCCTATGACCTGGGGGAGGACCTCCGCCTGGTACTGCTCTCCGTAACGGAGGGCGAAGATAAGCCGCTCAAATATCCCACTATCTTCAATAGCGCCGACGCAGCCATTATCACGAAATATGATTTGGCGGGAGCAGTTGAATTCAATGAGCCGGCCGCCCGGGCGAATATTGAGGCTGTGCGTCCAGGGATGCGGGTGTTTCTGGTGTCTGCTAAGACCGGTGAGGGGATGAGCGATTACTTGCAATTCCTCACGCGGGAAACCCACCTAAATCGCAGCAATTCTGTGGATAAAGCCACATCCCTTACGGAGATACACTTAAGTGCATCCAAGTAAACAACGCAACGCCGAGGGGTGAAGTACATGACGAAGTTGATTTACCTTGCCGCAGGAATCGCAATTGCAGTCATTACTGTTTCGATTGCGCCTGATGTTTCCCGCTACTTAAAGATTCGATCCATGTGAGGGCTTGCTGCGACCTTCCCGTAGGTAAAGACCGAATGATGCTGAGGGCTATGCCTCCCCACATAGTCTGAAAGAGTCCGGGCCGCCTGAGTAATTGCAGCGGCCCTTCTGTCTTTTCGGTTACAAGGAGAGATCAGCCTTGGTCGGGATGAATGACGCGATAGCCTTCACCGCCCCTTGACCAGACCAAGAGCAGCAGATCCTTTCCAGCGGGACTTGAGTGGACAGTCGCTACTGCCTGATTGGCGGAATCGACATCATGTCGATTCACCTGCACGATCACATCGCCTGGCTGCAGACCGGCATCGTCTGCCGGGCTGCCGGGTCGAACATTTGCGATCGCCGCCCCTTTCACTCCGTCTGGAATATTGAGTTGCTGCCGGACATCCGGAGTCAGATCGGCCATGGCAAGACCGAGCTTACCGCTGTTTCCTGTAGCTCCGTCAGCGCCGCTTTCGTTGCCGGCAACCTGAGAGTTAGCGTGATATTCACCGACAGTCAAAGCGACCGTTTGTGCATGACCGTTGCGCAGAATGCCCAATTGCACCTTCGTTCCCGGTGTCACATCGGCGATTGCCATCTGCAAGGCGCTGCCGTTCTCCAGCTTCTCTCCGTTCAACTGCTGGATCACATCGCCGTTCTGCAGGCCCGCGCGGCTTGCGGGAGAATCCGGTGTGACCTGTGCAACGATCGCACCGGTGGCGTTGGAGAGATTGAAGAAGTGCGCATTCTCCGGCGTGACATCGTTCATGCTGATGCCTAGATATCCATGATGCACACTGCCAGTCTTGATGATCTGGTCTGCCGTTGCCTTGGCGATCTGTGCCGGGATGGCAAAGCCCGCTCCGGCGAACGATCCATTGTTGGTGATGATGAAGGTGTTGATGCCAACCAATTCACCATGAGCGTCGACCAGTGCGCCGCCAGAGTTGCCCGGGTTAATGGCCGCATCGGTCTGGATGTAGCCACCGAGCTTCCGCGCGTCATCGGAGTACGGATTCTGCCGATTCACCGCGCTGACGATGCCCCGTGTGACAGAGAACTGGAAGTAGCCGAAAGGACTGCCAAAGGCGAGCACTGTCTGGCCTGGCTCCAGCTTTGAGGAATCCCCCCAAGAGATGGCCGGCAGATCATGGGCATCGACTTTGATCACGGCGAGATCCGTCAGCTTGTCTACGCCGACCACCTTCGCGGTCAGCACGCGGCGATCATGCAGCGTCACACGGATCTGCGTGGCTCCATCCACCACATGATTGTTGGTCACGATGTAGCCATCGGGGGAGATGATGACGCCGCTGCCAATGCCATGCTGAAGTTCCGGCTGCTGTGGAACTTGCCGGCCGCCGCCATTGCCGAAGAACTGTTCGAGGCCGGGAGGAAGTCCTTGCGGCTCCCCGCCCTGCATCACTGCAGGCTGCTCCTCGGCTTTAGAGGTGACGGCGACGTTGACCACGGCGGGCGTCACGCGGGCAGCGAGCGACTCCATCGCGCGATCGATCGAAGTCAGCGCGGCCACGCTGTTGTCGTCCAATGGAGCGGCGGTGACGGCTGCTGCGTGGACGTTGTTTTGGTGCAGGGCGAGTGCAGAGCCAACGATGGCAACCGCAGCCACGCTCGTGGGCAAGAGGACCTTCCACTTCTTACTGACTAATTGATTAGTTGTTGCGGGCATAGTGTTTCCTCGATGAAGGTGGATGGATGGTTAAAGTTGAATGACGAGCCAGCCATCTCCGAATGGGACGGCGGCATAAGCAGGTGAAAATTGGATCGGCTGCGCATAGACGGCGCCAGCGTTGGGACCGGGGCGGAGACTTTGCATCTCGAGGGTCGTCAGGACGACGCGTGGCTGTCGAGCCAGTGTTGTGGGGTGGGCATTCCGGCGCGAGGGAAGTGCGTGAACCGACTTATGCGGAACACGATGCGGTTTGTTCGAAGCGAATACTGCACTCACCAGGGAGGCGCGTGGCTGCGTCGCCTGCCGGTAGACCACAGGAAGAACTGGTCCGGAGGCCGGACTCGGCGTTACGCTCGCTGATTCTCTCGTTGGCACGGAGACTGCGGCATCCGTGAAGGAAAAAAGGCGCGGGACTCTCGTCATCTGGATTGAGCCGATGCCCAGTCCGAGACAGATCAGGGCAACTGAAAAACACGCCGCCAGAGGAGACATATTGCGTGCTGGCCGCAGCAGTTGATGAACACGCCGGGTGAGCTCTGACTGGCGGCTCCATGCCGAGAGCGTAAGTGCGATGCTGCGCCGGTGCAGACGATGCTCGGCCAGCCGCGTCAGACAGCGGGCATAATCGAATGGCGCCGCTGTCGAGGAAACCACGCCGGCATCGCAGGCAAGCTCACGCTCAAAGCTCAGCCGCCGATCCAGCCAAAGCAGCGCCGGATTGAGCGGGAATAACGTGAGGGCGAATTTCTGGAGCAAATTTATCCAGTCGTCACCGCGACGC
>DASQRJ010000487.1:0-3876 GCA_035642955.1 Acidobacteriaceae bacterium | reverse complement strand
AGTAGCGGCTCTTGCCGGTGTTCCATGCAGGCTGCGCATATAGCCGCCCTTTTCGAGCACGTATTGTTCGCCGCGCCACAGAATTTTGCTGCTGCCGTAACTGGCCACCCAGAAACCGAAGCCCATGAGATCGCGCAGCGGAAAGAGCATCGTGGTGCGCGCAAGCGTGCGCTCCTGGACGACGGCGGCTCCGACAATCGCGGCCAGCAGCATGCGCATGGCGATGCCCCAGGCCAGCGAGGCTGCTGCTACCCACGGCCAATGGAGGCAAAGCGCGGCGGCGAAGGCGAGCAGCGCAAATGGCATGCTGAAGGTCAGCGATGTACCGAAGTGGCCCTTGGGCCGGGAGAAGCGCGTGCTCTTGCTCCAGCGAACCTGATGGCGCATGGAGTCGACGAAGCCGGTGTTGAGCACGATGTGGTCGATCGCGTGATGCGAGAAGACGACGCGATGCCCCTTGGCCGCTACCAGATTGCCGAGCAGGAAATCGTCGGCGCAGTACTGGCCCAGCACGCGGAAGCCGCCCATCTCCTCGACGCAGGAGCGGCGCACCGCCATCGTAGGACCGAGCGCGAACTTCATCCCTTCGAGCAGGTTGGCGACCATCACGCCCGCCGTCATCTCGATCGACATGCCAGCGCCTTCCAGTTGCGCCCAGAGTGCGGCCGCCCGGTGCTTGTCCGTGGGCGAGGCAGGGCTCGGCACGCCGCGGTATGGGCACGTGACCAGGCCAACTTCTTTCTCTGCGAATGGCGCCACGACGGCGCCAAGATACTGCGGGGTCACACGCACATCGCTGTCGCTGACGACGAGAATCGAGTGCCGTGCGGCCGCCGCCATGCAGTCCAGAGACGCAACCTTGGCGTTGGCAAACGGCGGTTCACCGCTGGTGAGGAAGCGCGCTGGAATCGCAGGATACCGCGCCGCGACCTCACGGGCGATCGTGAGCCCAGCGTCATTCTGCTGCCGTGCACAAAAGAGGATTTCGTATTGCGGATAGTCCTGCTCAAAAAAACCCGCCAGGTGTTCGGCGAGATTGGGCTCAGCCCCATGCAGCGGTTTCAGGAGGCTGACAGGAGGACAGAACGCAGCATCGCCGCCGGCCCGCTGCCGGCGAAAGTGAAGGACTCCCGCCACCACCATGGCGGTGTAGACCGTGGAGGTCACAAGCCCAAACATGCCCAAAGCGAGCAGGAGATGAAGCATGGTCGCGATACAGGTCACCTGAATCAGCAGGAATTCGCTGTTAGTTAGACTACTCTGCCGGCCGCACGTCTGCCTATGCGGGCCTTTGCCCGGGGCCACTTCGAGAGACAACGGCAAGTCATTGTTTCGCTAGCGTTTGCGCTCACGCGAGGCAGGCGGATCGATGACCACCGGCTTGCGCAGCGGCACGATCGCGGCATCGTTCGCCATGGGAGCGTTCTGCTGGATGTGCTGGAGCATCTCGGTGCGCACATAATCGACAAAACTCTGCATTTGCCGGTTCATCTCCTCCATGCGCTCGCGCATCTGCAGGATGATGGCGATGCCGGAGATATTGACCCCCAAGTCGCGGGCCAGGTTCAGGATGAACTCCAGCCGTTCCAGGTCCTCATCGGTGTACAGACGGGTATTGCCCTCGGTGCGTGAGGGCTTCAGCAGCCCCTCCCGTTCATAGAGCCGGAGGGTTTGCGGATGAATCTCATACATCTCCGCCACTGCGGAGATCATGTAAGCGCCTTTGGATCTGCGTTTTGTCGGCATCGTCTGTCTTACGCGTGCGGCGGCGAGTCGCTAAAAGCATTTTCGGTATTCGTGTGGACCGCCAAACGGCCATTCTTGTGGCTTTTCTTAACGGGAAAGCCACGCCAACCAAAACTTTCGCGGGTCAAACTTTTACCGAAACTGCTTGGAAACGTGAATCGCTCTCCTGCGCCACCGGATGGCTGAAGTGTACGCGGTTCCGGGGGCCATCGCGCCACCCGCGGCGAGCGCGTATCCGGTATGGCATGAGTATGTCGGCACAGTACCCGTCGCGAGCCTCCACATGCAGCCGTACGGCCGGGGATCGCTCCCCGGAGCCGCTTCGGCCGTAGAGGACAGGCGCTACGAAAATGGCAGCGCTCAGCTCGCCCCGCTGCCAGCGGGCACGCAATTCGTCGGTCAACGCCGCTTCCTGCTGCTCCATAGACAGCATGGGTGACGACGTCCGGTTCGCGCCGGGGTCTTCGATAGCGCGGAACTCCGGCTCGGAGGCGCCCAGCACCAGCCATGCGATGGCGAGGTAAAATCTGCCATTATTTTTGAGTTCTGCCTCAGCCCAGGGCATAACGGCGTTCACCAAAAGTTGTACCTCGGCCTGTTTAGGTAATTTCTGCCGCATTTTCACCCTTTGGTAATCAAAATTTCCGATTACTCCCTGGTGATCCGTAACGAGACGGAGCACACTTCCGTCATGAACAATCTTCGGTTCACCCTCACCGCCTTCGCCTTCGCCGTCGCATCCGCGCTCGCCCAGCCGGCTCAAGCCCAGCAAGGCTGGACCCCGGCGCCCGCCGATTATCCGGCCGTCGAGGTGCCCGTGGGACTGAAGTCCGAACCCGTCATCAATAGCCCTGCCAAGGCCTATTTCCGCACACGTCTGCGTGAGGGATCGAATCAGGGAACCAACTTCGGCGGCCACTATGCGCTGCTGCAATGGGGATGCGGCGATGGCTGCACCACCTTCTTTATCGTGGACGAATTGAATGGCCGCGTCTATGAGCCAGGCTACAATCTGACCGCTCCAAAGGCTGGCCCGGACGCGACCGTCGGCTTCCAGTACCGTCCCAATAGCCGCCTGCTGGTCATGGAAGGCTGCCATGGCAACTCTGCCGCCACCTGCGGTAAGTACTACATGCTGTGGACCGGATCGAAGCTGGAAACACTGGATCGCGAACCCCTGACTACCACCATTGCAGCAGTTGGCGGCATGCAATAAAGCACTTTTCCTATTTGTCGATCAGCCAACAGTGGTTTGATGTGGCCTTTCGTTAAGGAAAGGCCACGCCGGGCAGTTTTCTGCTACTTCACGGCATAGGAAAAGCGCTTTCAGGGTTTCATAATGGAAAACAGGCCAGGGATTCTTCCCTGGCCTGTTCTTTGCCATAGACGATCACTTCAGACCTTGCTCCAGAGCACCGTGCGCGGATCCTCCGGGTTCAGGTGAGCGAACTCCCGCAGGATCTCTTTCGAACGCTCGTCTCGCAGCTGTGGGACGGTAATCTCCACCGTGACGATTTGATCGCCGCGGTGGCCTTCGTTCGAGGCGGAAGCCACTCCCTTTTCCCGCATGCGCAGCTTCTGTCCGGTCTGGGTGCCGGGTGGGATCCGCAGTTGTGCCCGCCCATCGATGGTGGGCACCTCGATTTTGGCCCCCAGCGCGGCTTCATCCACCCGAACGGGCACGCTGATCTCGATGTTGTCCGCTATCCGATGGAAGACCGGATGAGGGCCGGAGCGAATGATGAGGTACAGGTCGCCGGCGGGTCCGCCATTGATGCCTGCGTTGCCCTTGCCGGCGAGCCGGATGCGCTGACCGTCCCGGGTTCCCGCCTTGATACGGAACTCGATGGTTTCCTGGCGCTGCACCGTGCCGTCGCCGTGGCAGGTAGGGCAGCTCTCCTGTACCTTGCCAGAGCCACCGCAGCGTGGGCATTGGATATTGAACTTCATGCGGCCGCCCATCTGGGTCACCTGGCCAGTGCCATGGCATTCCGGGCACTGCATGGGCGCGCCGGATGAAGCCTTGCCATGGCAGGTGGGGCAAACCTCCTGGCGCAGAATCTGCAGACGCGCGGTGCCGCCCCGGACCGCGGTCCAGAAATCGACATTGACGGTGTATTCAAGGTCGGT
>DASQRJ010000486.1:0-3623 GCA_035642955.1 Acidobacteriaceae bacterium | reverse complement strand
CGCGCGCCTCAGACTCATTCACGAACACAAGATCGGCAGCGCGCAAGACATCCCAAATCTCCGGCGACCACCTCTCTGAGGGATCCGAATTAGGATCGAAAGAGACCGTAAGGCCGGCGGCCTTTGCCTCGCGGATCAGCCTCGGAAACTCCGGACGCAGACGTTCCTGCAGAAAGTACGACGTGAGGTGCAGATGCCGGAAGCCTTGGAATAAATCCGGTGGCAGATCATCGTATGCCAGGTCCGCAATGGCGCCAAGATGGGTAACGAGTGCCCGGTCGTCCCGCGTGCTCAATACGATCGTGGCGCCCGTCGGTCGTGGCGAAAGCAGGAGGCCATCGGTCGAGATGCCGGCTTTCAGCAGCGCATCGCGGCAAAAGCGGCCGAAATCGTCGTCGCCTGTCTTGCCGACGAAGCCGACCGGGTGGCCGAGCCTTGCCGCACCGCTGGCAAAGATCGCGGAAGCACTGCCCAGCACCATCCGCATCTCCGGGGCCAGAATCTCGCTGCCGAGGACAGGTGGCGAGGCCAATCCGGAGAGCACGATATCGACGTTCACTTCCCCGACTACCAGCACGGGCTGCAGCACGGTTCAATCCCCTTCCGATCGGTCGTGGGCCGGGCACTGATTTTTGAAAGACTTGTCGTTTACTTGTAGCAGGTGTTAAGGAGAGCTGTATGGATGGGTTGAGTGCTTTGCTGGGATTGCCCTGGGCGCGAAAGGGCGAACTGGGCGTGGAGCATACTGCCGCGGAGATTGCGCAGCAGCCGAAGACCTGGCCTGGCACGCTGGCACTTTGCCGGGAACGGCAGGCGGAAGTTCGGGCATTCCTGGCTGGGCAGGAGGGGCTCCCGGTGCTGCTCGCAGGGGCGGGGACGTCGGATTTTACCGGTCGATGCCTGGAGCGGCTGCTCGAGCAGCGCTGGCATACGCCGGTGCGCGCGGTGGCCAGCACCGAGTTGCTGACGGGGATGCATGATTGGCTTCGCGCAGACAGTGGGGCACTCTGCATCTCGTTCTCGCGGTCGGGCGACAGTTCGGAGGGCGTGGCGGTCATCGAGGAGATGAGGCGCCGCTTTCCCCGAATCGCGCACCTCTTGATCACCTGCAACGCCCAGGGGGCAATGGCAAAGCTGATGCAACAACATCCGCAATCCTGCGCGCTGGTGCTCGATCCGACAACCAACGATCGCGGCCTGGCAATGACCAGCTCGTTTTCGAATATGGTGGTGGCGGGACAGGCGCTGGCCTATCTCGATGACCTGGAAGGCTACGGCGCGATTCTCGAGCAGCTTGCGCAGAGCGCGGAGTCGCTGCTGCCGCGGGCGGCCGATGCGGCCGCGAAGCTGGCGAAGAGCGGCTTCACCCGCGTGTGCTTCCTCGGCTCCGGCGCGCTGACGGCTACGGCGGCGGAGTCCGCTTTGAAGGTTCAGGAGCTGACGGCGGGACGGATCTTCACCATGTCGCAGTCGTTCCTGGGGTTGCGCCATGGGCCGCTCTCGTTTCTCGACGCGCAGACGCTGGTTGTCGCCTACCTCGCTTCGGAGGCGGTGACGCGCTCGTATGAAAGCGATCTGCTCCGCGAGCTGCGGGAGAAGCAACTGGGGGTGACGATCGCGGCGACGGGATTCGCGCTGACGCCGGAGATCCGCGAGATGGCGCAAGTGGCGCTGGAGCTCGCTCCCGAAAATCGCAGCGGGACGCATACTCCGCCGGATGCGCTGCGTCCGCCACTGGACGTGATCTTCGGTCAACTGCTGGGGCTGTTCTGCTCGCTCGAAGCCGGGCTGAAGCCGGACACGCCAAGCCCATCCGGCGCCATCTCGCGCGTCGTCTCACACGTAAAGATCCATTCCCCGGCACGGACTTCAACGGATTTCTCCGGCTGAAAGAGGCGTCGTCCGGGAGCGCTATCCGGTCTCGAAAAGGGTGTTTCCGGATGCGTTGGGGAGCGTTTTGGAGCGCGATTGGGTAGCAAAGTAAGGGTTAAATAAAACCGGAGCCGTGCGCTTGTTTGCACGGGACGGAGTGCAGGTTTCTGGATTTCGCATCGTTACGTTTTCCCGTTTTGGAACCGACGTTTGCGTTCACGCCGGAGGGGGAGAGCGCGTCGAGGCAAAAAAACAGATCCCCTTCGACAAGCTCAGGGCAGGCTCTCCACTGCGCCGGTCTCGCTTTCGCGAGACGGCTCCGGTCGGGATGACGAGTGTGTGTGCGCTTCGCTTCGGTCGGGATGGTCATTCGCGAAGCAGGCGCGAAAGAGACCTGGAACTCTCCTGCAGCCAATTCGCTTGACGCATCCGATTCCTGCGCTTTATATTCTCGTCGCGATCCGTACCGCAAATTACCTCGGCCTCCCACCGCGATCTTTTATTTATGTTGCCGCTCCACGTTCGTTCGTCGAAGATTCAGAACGCGAACCCGTCTCAAAAAACTCCCCGGAAGGATGGTTGGGCGCTCCCCACACCCGAGTGCGCCACCACGTAAGACCGCCAAGCAGGTGCGGCGATTCGCTTCGGCGCTTCGTTTCTATGACCGTTGCGTGCGCAGATACCTGTGGATCGGTGAATACGAGAGCCTTGCCTGGCGTTGCTGCCGCCGTCATGGCTTTCTCTTTTCAGCTGGAAGATCCGTGTGGGCCGGCCAATTTCTCTCCGATGGTCACGGACACGCAACGTCTTCATCGTTGTAAAGCAGAGTGCAGATACCGTCGGTTCCCCCAGAGATACACAAAGCATTGAAAGGAACAAGATCAATGAGGATCAACTCGCTTCCCATAGGCGCCCTTATGCTGGGCGCGCTCACGGTCACCGCCTTCTCGCAAACGAACCCTGCATTGAACAGGCTGCACGTCGACACGTTGGGAGCCGCGGCTCCAAACGCCATCACCCATTTCAACGTCTACCTGCCGCTGACGCATCAGGAGGCACTCGACCGGCTGCTGCAAGATCAAACCGATGCCAGTTCACCCACCTACCATCACTGGCTGACGCCGGCGCAGTTCAAAGCGCAGTTCGGACCGAGCTCCACAGATATGGCCAAAGCCTCCGCCGCATTGCGCGCCGCGGGCTTTAGCGTGGTGGCGGAGAGGACGCAGAGTCTGGAGGTGGAAGGGCCGGTGTCGGCGGTGGAGAAGATGTTTGCCGCGCACTTGAATCTGGTGCGCACCGAACGCGGGGCCACCAAGTTGGCCGCCGCGGAAGAGCACCTGACGATGCCCGCCACGCTGGCCTCGCTGGGCGCGGTGGTTCCGGAGTTCACCACGCATCTGGCGGCGCATGTCCATTCGGCGCGGGGGCCGCGTCTTTCCGACGCGCATCCCGGGGTCCGGCTGGGCAGCACCGACAGCTTCTATTATTCCGACGATATGCGCGAGGCCTATCAAATGCCTTCGTTTATCGCCAACGTGACGCCGCCGCACTCGAAGACGCCGGTGCAGCTTGACGGAGCGGGCGCGACCATCGGCATCGTGATCTCGTCGGTGATTTCGCCAACGGATCTAAATCTCTCCTTCAACTCCACCGTCTCCACCTCCGCCACGGATGTCGATGTTCAGGCGTACTCGGCCAACACCAGCGTGCCCGTCCCCACGGTGGTGGTTGTCCCAGTCAACGGTGGCAGC
>DASQRJ010000485.1:0-2533 GCA_035642955.1 Acidobacteriaceae bacterium | reverse complement strand
GCTCTTCGACATGGGCGGCGCACTGTTGTGGAGCCTGACCGCCACCCTGGCCGGGCGTTTTTTCGGCGACGTTCTGAAACGCCATCCCGGCGCTCTGGCAGAAGTGGGACACTCAGCGGGACTGCTGTTCGTTCTTCTTCTGCTCGGCTTCTTCGGCTACCGGGTCTACCGCCAGCGCGCTTTCCTGCGGCAGGTTCGCGGCGCCAAGATCGAACCGGAGCAGTTGAAAGCCCTGCTCGACGCCGGCGAGAATGTGTACATCATCGATCTGCGTCATCCGCTGGATTACCTGCCCGACCCGCGCCGGCTCCCCGGAGCGGTGCTCTTCAAACCGGATACGCTGGTTGCCGAAGGCGACCGCATTCCGCGAGACCGCGACATCGTGCTGTACTGCACCTGTCCCAGCGATGCCACCAGCGCGCGCACCGCGCTGCGATTGCGCAATCTGGGCGTCTATCGTGTGCGCCCGCTGCACGGCGGCTACGAGGGCTGGAAGCAGCTCGGCTATCCGCTGGAGCCGATGGAACAGCGAACCGTCGCATAAGTAAACCGCCCAGTCGCTGACAATACGGTCACCGGCGATACTCTTGGTGGGATGCGGCGGCCATTATCCTTGTGCTAAGTTGCCTCTTGCGGTGGTGTTCAGGCGCCGCTGTGTCTTTCAAGGGGTGGTTATGGCATGGACAGAGTCCTATCACTGTGACGTTTGCAACAGTCCGCGTGGAGACGCGGAGGACTGGTGGCTGGCCTGGACCGACCACACTACGCCGCCCGATGGCCCTGAACAGGAGGCGCTGCGCATCACGCGCTGGAGCCACGCGCTCTCCCATAGCGCGGACGTGAAGCACCTGTGTGGCGCCCGCTGTGCCCAGACCTTCATGGATCGCTGGATGCAATCGGAAGACGCCCGCCGCTAAAGACCTTGGCCGCTCTACACTGACAGGAAAAGTGCTTTACTTGAGAGTCTGGAGACGAACTTGGCCTATCACGACCTGCGCGACTGGATCGCGCGACTGGATCGCGCCGGTGAGCTGAAGCGCATCCGCGAAGAAGTAGATCCCATCCTGGAAATCGCGGAGATTACCGACCGGGCCTCCAAGGCGGGCCGCAAAGGCGGAATCGAGGGCCATGCGCCCGGTGGTCCCGCCCTGCTTTTCGAGCGGCTCAAGGGCTATCCCGGCGCCGGCGTGTTGATGAATCAGTTCGGCAGCCGGCGTCGCATGGAGATGGCGCTCGAGGCAGCCAGTCTGGACGAAATCGCCGGCCGCATTCAGGCGCTCATGGAGATGAAGTCGCCCGAAGGCATGCTGGGCAAGCTGAAGATGCTGCCCATGCTGGCCGAGGTAGGGAGGTACTTCCCCAAAATCGTGCCGCCACGGCAGGCCGAGTGCAAGCAGGTGGTTCTGCGGGACAACTTCAGCGTGCTCGACTTTCCCGTGCTGCAGTGCTGGCCCATGGACGGCGGCCGCTTCATCACCTTGCCGCTGGTCGTCACGCGCGACCCGCGTCATGGCAAACGAAATATGGGCATGTACCGCATGCAGGTCTATGACGGACAGACCACCGGCATGCACTGGCAGCGTCAGAAGGTGGCAGCGGAGCACTTCCGCGAGCGGCTGCGCATGGCGGCGGAATCGAGTGCCGTCGGAAGTCCCGCCGCCGCTCGTGTCGACATGATGGCCCAAACCGCCGGATGCTCGGTCCAAGCCGCCGCAGGCTCGGTCCAGTTCGCCGCAGGCAGCACGCGCGCCGCCGGAAGCTTTGCCGGCATGCCCGCGGTGACCACGGCCGACCTGCGCGGCGAGCGCATGGAGGTGGCCGTCGCCATCGGCACGGATCCGGCGACGACCTTCTCCGCCATCGTGCCCGCGCCGCCCGAGGTGGAGGAGTACATCATCGCGGGATTTCTGCGCCAGGCGCCGGTAGAACTGGTGCAGTGCGAGACGGTCGATCTACAGGTGCCCGCGCACGCGGAGATCGTGCTTGAAGGCTACGTCGAGTTGGGCGAGCTGCGTTCCGAGGGTCCATTCGGCGATCACACCGGCTTCTACACCTTGCCGGAGGACTATCCGGTCTTTCACATCACCTGTATCACCCATCGCAAGGATCCCGTCTATGCGGCTACCATCGTGGGCAAACCGCCTATGGAGGATGCATGGATGGGGCTGGCCGTCGAGCGCATCTTTCTGCCGCTGATACGGCTCTCGGCGCCGGAGATTGTCGATATTCATCTGCCGCCGGAGGCCGTCTTCCATAACCTGATGATCGTCTCGATGCGCAAGAGCTACGCCGGCCAGGCGCGCAAGGTGATGAGCGCCATCTGGTCGCTGGGGCAGGCCATGTTCACCAAATGCATCATCGTGGTGGATGAAGATTGCGATGTGCACGACGTTGCCGAAGTCACCCTGCGCGTGGCCAACAACATCGATCCGGAGCGCGATATTCAATTCACCATGGGACCGATCGACTCACTCGACCATGCTTCGCGGCTGCCCAACTACGGCAGCAAGATGGGCATTGACGCAACCCGCAA
>DASQRJ010000484.1:0-2062 GCA_035642955.1 Acidobacteriaceae bacterium | reverse complement strand
TTGACGATGCGGGCGCAGTCCGAAATCAGGCCATCGACGAGTGTGACCTTTGCGCCGTAGGCGATGCTCTCCATGTAGTTGGCGATGGGAACATCCTTGGGCATGAAGATGTGGGCCTCGATGCCGGCGGCTGCGGCGTAGGCCGCGAGTGCGCCTGCGGCATTGCCCGCAGAGGGCACGGCGAGTTTGGTCAAAGCGTAATGGCGAGCCATGGTGACCGCGAGCGCCAGGCCGCGTGCCTTGAAGGTGCCGGTGGGGTTAGCGCCTTCTTCTTTCACGTACACACTATGGTTACGTTTGCTTTGCAGCATGGGCGTCCAGCCTTCGCCAAGGGTGACGGGCTCGACGGAGGGCAGCACGGCGCGATAGCGCCACATGCCGGCCGAGGGTGCGGTGCCGGCTTCGCTGGCGATGCGATCCCGGACTGCGATGCCTTTTGCGGAGGCAAGGTCGTAACGGACGTAAAGGACGCCGGCGCAGTGGGGGCAGAGTGTCTGAGGCGTGTCGAGGGCGATGGACTGATGGCAGCGGGAGCACTCGAGGTGGGAGATGTGGGGCATGACTTCAGAGTATGGAAGATTCGACGCTGCATCAAATTCCATCCGGCTGCGCTAGGATGGGGAACTGCGATGGTTGCGAGCATAGGTGGACGGCAGGACGCGAGCGCATGACGAAGCGTTCGAGATGGCTGCGCGCGGCTGGCCTCGTCGGCGGCTGGATGTACATGCTGGGCGCGGTGCTGGGCGTGTATGGGATCGGCGGCTCGGCGGTGCTGCGCGTGGCGGGCATTGTGCTGGCGGCGGTGTGGGCGCGGCGCTCGCTGACGGCATGGATCTTTGTCGCCATGCTGGCCGGCGTGGAACTGGGCGTCGATGCGCCGGGGCTGGCGGTCCAGAGCAAGGTATTCAGCGACATCTTCCTGCGGCTGATCCGGATGATTGTGGCGCCGCTGATCCTGGGCACGCTGGTGACGGGAATTGCCGGACACGGAAGTCTGCGGCAGGTAGGCCGCATCGGTGTGAAGTCGCTGGTGTACTTCGAGGTGGTGACGACGCTGGCGCTGTTGATCGGCGTGGTGGCGATCAACTTGTCGAAAGCGGGCGTGGGGCTGGCGGTGAGTGCGGCGCCGAATGTTGCAGCGACGGCAAGTAACGCGCTGACGCCAGCATCGACGAACACTACAGTTGCCGAACACGGCTGGCAGTCGTTTCTGCTGAATGCGTTTCCGGAGAATATTGCGAAGTCGATTGCCGACAACCAGATTCTGCAGGTGGCGGTGTTTGCGGTGCTGCTTGGTATCGCGCTTTCCATGCTGACGGAGGAACGGCGGCGGCCGCTGCTGGAACTGGCGGAGTCGGTGACAGCGGCGATGTTCGCGATCACGAACATCGTGATGTATGTGGCGCCGCTGGGCGTGGGCGGCGCGCTGGCCTATACGGTGGGAGAGCGCGGGCTCGCCGTATTGCTGCCGCTGGCGAAGTTGCTGGGCACGCTCTATGGCGCGTTGGCGGCGTTCCTGCTGCTGGTACTGCTGCCGGCTGCGCTGCTGTTCCGCGTGCCGCTGCGCGCTTTTGTCGAGGCGGTAGCAGAGCCGGCGACGATCGGGTTTGCGACGAGCACATCGGAGGCGGCGCTGCCCAGCGCGATGGAGGAGATGGAGCTGTTTGGCGTACCGCGGCGGATTGTCTCATTTGTGATTCCCGCGGGTTACAGTTTCAACCTTGCGGGCTCGTCGGTGTACCTGGCGCTGGCATCAATTTTTGTCGCACAGGCTGCCGGAATGCGGATGAGCGTGGGCGCGCAACTGGCGATGGTCTTCACGCTGATGCTGACCAGCAAGGGCGTGGCCGGCGTGCCGCGGGCGACGCTGGTGGTGCTGCTGGCGACGGCCTCAACGTTCCGTCTGCCGACCGAGCCGATCTTTTTGATCCTGGGCGTGGATGCGTTTGCAGACATGGGGCGCACTGCAGTGAACGTGATCGGCAACTGCCTGGCGGCGGCGATTGTGGCGCGGAGCGAGGGTGAGCTGGGCGCGGAAGCCGAAACCGCAACTTTGGAGGCG
>DASQRJ010000483.1:0-4603 GCA_035642955.1 Acidobacteriaceae bacterium | reverse complement strand
CCGGCTACGGCTATGCGAAGGTTTCGAAATCCATCTCCGCCACCTGGCCTTCGTTCATCGAGCCTTACCTCGCCGAACGCCCGACGCTCGCGCTATGCATCTGCCTCGTGGACAGCAACATCCCTCCACAGGAGAGCGATGCACAGCTCATCCATTACTTGAAAGAAGCGGGCAAACCCTATCTGGCAGTGGGGACAAAGGCAGACAAGCTCTCTGGAAATGAGCGCACCAAATCAGCCGCCGCTCTCAAGCGCGGACTTGGCATTGAGGAGCTGCTGCTCTGCTCCGCCAAGACCGACCTGGGCATGAAGGAGCTGTGGGCGAAGCTGCAAGCCATCGCCGGAACCTGACCGCACCGCCCGTTACCCGCCGATGCGGCGCACGGCGCCGCCAGCATCGATTTCAACCGGAGCGGCCAGCGTTCCCTGCTGTGCCCGCTCCTCCACCGCCGCGATAAATTCTGCGCGCTCCTTCTCTGTCATGGCGACGGAGCGCTCCAGACGCAGGGCGCGCGGCAGGTAGCGCGGCGCACGCTTGATCCAGTTCTGCCGCTCGCTGTCCTCTTGCGGCAGTATCTGGCTGGCCAGCAGGTCGAGCTGCCGCAGAGCGGCGCTGCCGCCCTCGCCGGCGCGCCAGCGTATCTCACGATCGGGAGCCGTGTCGCGCGGCCGCGGCAGGGGACGGGCGCCGCGCGCTTTCAGCGTGTCGATCGCCGCATCGGATGCAGCCCAGCGCAGCATGTCTGGCTGCGCGCCGCGCTCCACCATCTCGGCCAGCACGCCGGCCGGCTCACGCTCCAACAGCACGGCGATGGGCTGCTGCTTGCGAATTTCGTTCTTCAGAATGCGCAGGGCTTCGTCGAATGTGATCACAGCAAAGTCCACGATGCCGTTGCGGACGCAGTGGCGCACCGCCTCGGTTTGCGTTTCGAGTGTGAGGGATGCCGCACCGGCGATGCTGGCGGCAATCAGCAGCGCATCGCCCTCCCGGGCCAGACCGTCGATCAGCAGCAGGCGTCCGGCCAGCGAGCCGGTGCCGAAGTGCTCGCCAGCCGCCGCGCAGAGCGCTGTATAGTGCGCGCCCACACGCGCCACAAGCGGCATGCTGGGCAAAGCGGGAGTCGCGGGCGCGTCGTCCATCGTGCAGGATTAGATGCAGCTAAAAGATCTCTCCTGCCGCAATGCCCATTCAGGAGTCACTCCGTGCAGCTTTGGTTAACAAGAAGGCTGCGTCTGTAGCGGCCCCGTGGTTTCGACCTGCCGGGGGGTCTCGATCTGCAGCTTACCAACTGGAATACGGCTGCCCGTCACTGCCGGTCTCTTCCGAGCCGCTGTGGACGTCATTTACGCCCGGTTCGCTCTGATCGATGTCCTGCAGGGTGTCGTCGGTCGCGGTCACCCAGCTGCTGTCGCTGTGCGTCATCGGATCGACCGGGATCTTTTTGAGATATCCCCCCTGGACCAGGTCATCCAGCGACTGCGGGGCCTTCGCCTTGTCGCCGGTATAGGCGTCAATGGCTCCACGCATCACATGCAGATCTTCCTTCAGCACCGCCTCTTTCGCCGCCTTGATGGAGGCCAGGTAAGCGGGGATCGCCACGGCTGCCAGGATCGCGATGATGAGCATCACGATCATCAGCTCCAGCAACGTGAACCCCGATTCCGTCCCCTTCCCGGCCATCGCCGCCCGTGCTCCGTTCCACTTCGAAGCGCGACCGCGCAGAGTCTTACCACTCGGCATATTTGGTCCCGTTCAGGGCCGTACCCTGCGATTTTGAGTACACGTCGAAGACGTTTTGCCCACCGAAGGAGTCGCTGTCAGGATCGTCCTGCTCCGAGCGCAAGCCCCACTCTGCCTTTCCCGTCATGGGATCGACTGGAACATGGCGCAGAAACCGGACCTTTTTCCCCTTCACTTCGACACCCTTGACCAGCGTGTCCAGATCCGGAGGGTAGTTGTCGCTGTCCACCTTGGTCTGGATGCCGCCCTTGTCGGCAGCATCTTTGTAGGCATCGATGGCCTTTCGCATCTCCCACAGGTCCGAGTGCAGCTCACGCTCGTTTGCACGTTTGATATTCCAGCGCGCCAGCGGCACGGCAGCAGAGGCGAGCAGACCCAGGATCGCCACAGTCACGATCAGCTCGATCAGCGTAAGACCAGCTTCGCGCCCATGGGGCGACGGCGACGTGCGCGAACTGAAGCATTTTTGGTATTGGTGTAGACCGTCCAACGGCTGCTCTTGTGGCTTTCCGTTAAGGAAAAGCCACGCCGAGAGTGCCTCCGCAGAGCACCGTATTACCGAAAATGCTTTGAGGCTCCGAATCATACCCATTCCTTATCCAGCTTACGCGGCGCCCCGGGCTTCGGATGCTTACTGCACGTGCACGATGGTGCCGGAGGTGATCACCGGAAGCGCCTGCTGCTTGCTGTCGCGAGCAGCCGCCTTGGTCACGCTCACAATGCTGTCTCCTGCAGCCTTGGCCTGGAATGTAAGGACGCAAAGCTGCCCCGATCCGTTCACACCGGCAACGCCGGGCGGCCGTGAGGCGGAGACAGCTACCCCTCCGGCGCCATCGTCACGATGAACCAGCGCGACCGTCTGACCGTCGTGGCCCAGGTAATTCCCCGAATCCACATTGATCAGCGTCAGCTTCGTCGGATCGTACTGCAACTGTAAGGGTACGGAGAAGACATCCGTGCCGCCGGAGACATTCACCGCCACCTGGAAGTTGCTGCCTACTTTGGGCGCGCTTGGAGGCGCGGCAAGCGCCACCGATACCGGCGCTGCATTACTCCCCGCAGCCTGCTGTTCTATCGCCTGCTGCGCGGCCTGCTGCAAGCCCTGCGGCTGCGCTGCCGCGGGAGCCGGCTGCTGGCCGGCTGGCGGCGCCTCAGCACTGCCTGCCCCGGGGGCCTGCTCCACCGCCGAAGCCGGGACGCGAACCGTACCGATGCGCCGCAGCGAGACGCTGGTGCCAGTGCCGGTATCGATCTCCTTCAGGTTTAACGGGCTCAGTTCCTCACCGCGCACCACGTGCGGGACCAGCAGGATGACGATCTCATCCTGCTGGGTGACCTTGTCGTTGTTGCTGAAGAGGTACTTCAATAGCGGGATATTCGATAGGCCGGGAGTTCCAGAGAAACTGTTCGTCAGGCTGGTTTGGAGCAGTCCACCGAGTATGCTGGCCTCGCCCTCCTTCAACCGGATGGTCTGCTCCACCACACGCTGGGTGAAGGTCGGTTCTTCGATGCCGCTCAGGTTGACCGAAGGACCCTCCGCCGAAATGTTTATCTTCAGCTTCAGCGTCACGTCATGGTTGTAATGGATGGTCGGGGTGATCTCGATCTCGACGCCGACATCCTGATACTGGAACTGCGTGTTCACCAGCGAGCTGACGATGGCGGTCGCCGCGCCGGTCTGATACGAACCGGTGGCGATCGGGATCCTCGACCCGATCTTCAGATCGGCCTTCTGCCCGTCTGCTGCGCGAATGCGCGGATTCTGCAGCGTCCGCGAGTCGCTATCGGTCAGCAGCAGATTCGCCGTTGCCGTTCCGATGTTGACGGCGACATTGTTGCTGTTGAGATTGCCGAGGTTGTTCAGCGTCAAACCGTTGCCGGTGGTGGTTCCTGTAGTGGTCGTCCCTGTAGTGGTCGTACCCGTAGTGGTCGTCCCTGTAGTCGTGGTCCCTGTAGTCGTGGTCGTCGAGGGCTGCAGCGAAGCGCTGAACGTTTGCGGCAGGATGATGCCGAGGTTGCGCTCGTGATTTTTGTTGACCTCAAGGACGTCAACGTCGACCACCACTTCGGGCCGCGCCTTGTCCAGATCGTCGATCAGCTTGCGTGCCAGCAGCAGCTCATCCGGCGTCGCGCGCATCACGATGGCATTCTGGCTGGGCACCGCATAGAGCTTGGCATTGGTCAGCACGTTGCGCAGCGCGGTCTGGACGTCGTTCAGATCGTTGGTCTGCGACACATTCGACAAATAAAACGTCTGCACCGCTTGCGCGTCCAGCTCCGTTCGCTTCGCGCGGGTGTTCTGCGCCACGAAGATGGTATTGGCGGTAACCGGCCGCCAGAAGGTGTTCGTGAGCACCCCGAGTATGTGCAATGCATCCGTCAGCGAGACGTTCTGAAGGTCGACCTGGACACGCTTGGCGGTGTAGTCGGGATCGAACAGCACGTTGATCCCTGCAATCTTTCCCACGGTCTGGTAGACCACCTTCGAATCCTGGAAGGCGTGGATGGTGATCGGCTCGTTCGAAGTGGGCTTCAACTCCGCGGGCGCGGCCACATCGGCCAGTGGAGCTTCGCTCTCCGGTGTTTCGGCAGGTTCAGCGATAGGGGCGGCGGCAAGCTTCTGCTTGGTCTGGCGGATGTCCTGCTCCGCCAGCTCATTGGCGGGATCGATCTCCAGAGCGCGCACGAACTCCGTTAGGGCGCCGCTCATGTCGCCCTGATCGCGCAGCTTTTCGCCCCGGTGGGTATGCACCGCGGCGGCGTTGAACTTCAGCCGCTCGTAGGAAGTCTTGTAATAGAGATTGCCGGGGTCCTTCTGGAAGGCCGCCGCATAGGCTTCATACGCGGCAATGTAGTCGTCCTT
>DASQRJ010000482.1:0-2840 GCA_035642955.1 Acidobacteriaceae bacterium | reverse complement strand
CCGCGCAGGAAGTCGCCGACCCCGACTCCGTCTACAACTACACACGGCGCATGATCGCGCTTCGCGCAAGACGCCCGCCTTCGTCTACGGCGACTACAAGGACCTCGATCCGCAGCATCCGCACATCTTTGTCTACACGCGAACCCTGGGGCCGGAGCGTTATCTCGTCATCCACAACTTCTCTGCCCAGCCCATCGCCTACACGCTGCCCGGCGGCGCGACCGCCGGCGCATTGACGATGGACAACTATGCCGGCAATGAAGCCCACACACCAACGCTGCACCTGAGAGGCTGGGAGTCTCGCATTTATAAGCAATAGGCGCGCTACAAAAAAATCGCGGCCCCAGAGGTCTCCCCCGAAGCCGCGCCGTTCAAATCGTCGAAGGAATCAGCCGGACGGATCGGTTGGCAGCCAAAATCCGCCCGGCGTCTGCCGGTCGTAGCTGACCGTCAGGTTGGTGAGTGCTCACTGCCTCGCTCGTCCGCATGCACTCAGCAATCTCTTCTGCTGGCATAGTGCAAGCGGCGGCGGGAGCGTTTCAGAGATTGTGAGAAATTCTGCCGCGGCTACTTCGAAGGCTGGTCCATCGCACGCCACTTCCGCGTCAGCGCTGCATCGGCATAGGCCTTCACATACAGTCCACCGACAACCGAGCGCGCCTGAAAGCCTTCCTGCTTCCCTGTCTTGGTGTCGTACCAGTCAGTGAGTGGGACGCGGCTCGGCGTCTCGTTCACCCACAGCGCCAGCGGCTTCATGAACTGCTGAAACTGCTCCGGCGTATCGGCCAGCGTCGCCGTCCACAGCTCCCAATCCAGCTTCGTGTAGTCTTTGCGGCTGTCCAATGGCAGCCCGTAGCGGTTCAGGTGCTTCAGGTAAAACCTGATCTCAGTCTCGCGCACGCTCGCCGGAAACAGATCCAGGCGCAGCAGCTTGTCCCACACCAGGTTGTACTTCTGGCTCCATGATCCTTGCACGTCGAAGGCCAGCTTGTAGTGATCGCCATCCTTCGCCATCGTCTGCCACTTCGCTGCCATCTCGCGCGCTGCCTGCTGATAATCGTGCGCCACATCGTGCTTGCCCAGCGCATCCGCCAGGCTCGCATACGCGCCCATTGCGTCGATCGCCTTGATCGACAAGTTGGCGTTGTGCGCCAAATGCCCGGCAAAATCATCCGTACTCAACTGGCTTGCCGGATCCAGCCCCTCCGCCCGCACATACTTCGCCCAGGCCGTCAGTTGCGGCCAGTACTTCTCTGCATAGTGATGATCCGGAAACTTTTCCGATTCGGCGCGATCCAGCGCCGCCGCCAGAATGAGAAGATTGCCGCTCTCCTCCACCGGCATCTGGTCTTCTTCGCTCACCTCGCCCCCGCCATACTCCTGTCCATCCGCCAGCGGATACCGTCCCAGGTCGTGCGGTGCAAACGGAAACTTCCAGCGCGACGACGCAGCGTAGTTCATCACCGGCGTCATCTGCGCTTCCAGCATGCGCGGGTTGAAAAAGAGAAAAAACGGCGCCGACGGATAGAGCACATCCACGGTGGCAATATCCCCGTTCGAGAAATTCTCCTTCGCAAACAGATACGGCGTGCCATCCCAGTCGGCAACCAGCTTGTGCGCCGCCAGCGTCTGCCGGTACGCAAGAATCGCCAGGTTGGCGTAATCCTGCCCTCCCGCCGCGGTCAGATCCTGCCGCAGTTCGGCATCGTATGCGGTGCCGCGCCGCTCCAGCTCCGCATACTCGTGCTCGGCGGTCTCCAGCATCTCCGCCACCGGCATGTTGTGCCGCTGCCAGTAAGGCCGCAGCTTGCGCTCCATCAGCTCGATCGCGTAGCCCTCGGTGTAGCTCAGCAGCACATGCCGCTCCACCGGAATGCTGCCCACCTCACCCAGCGGAAAGACCACGGCAGCATGCGCAGCGTGATCGCGCGGCGTTGTCGGCATCGCTGCGTCATCATTCACCGGCAGCCTGCCATGCTCCACAAAGCTCGCAACCGCATCCGGCGCCAGCGCGGTCTCCGCGCTGGCTTCACGCGGCACACACAGGCGGAAGTAGCCCCAGTCGATGCGCAGGTTGTCGCCGGAACGATTCAGTACACGCTGATCGCGCGAGCCGAGATGCAACTCGTCGAGCGACGCGGTCCGCAACCGCCCCCACGTCGCCGCCTCATTGTCTTCATTCACCGCCAGCAGCGGGCTCGCATCCAGCAGTAACGAGACATCGTGCGCCTTTCCATCCTCGCTCGTCACCTTCCAGCTCAAGTACGTGACGGGCCGCGACAGCAAATCCATGTCCTGGGGAAAAGCCGGCGTGAAAAATGTCAATGTCAGCGCAATGCCCGCGCCGCTGAACTGATAGATCGTGTGCGTGGCGGCAACCGCCACACTGCTCTGCGTGAGCGCGGGCGTCTCTTCCGGCTCGTCGCCCATATATCGATAGCTCTTTCCATCGACGCGAACCAGCCCAGTCAATGGCTGTGGCGCCCCTGTCCAGTGGCGCGTTGGCCCGTCGGTGAGCCTGTCGTTCATCGACCAGATGCTGAAATAAGGATCGTGCGTCACCAGCGGAACCGCTGGCGGACGTTGCTGCGCAACCGCGCGCGGCGGAACCAGCAAAAAGAATACGGCCGCAAGCAACGAAGCCAGTCCCAAACCCGCCTGTCCCCTGCGTTGGATGAAACCGCTTACCCCCTCAGCCCCGCTCGCTCTCCTCACTCGTTCTCCTCGCCCTGCTTGAATCAGGATTTCGCTGCCATCCTACTCTGGTGGCACAGATGGAATGGCTCCTGCCATGCTACCCTGCCGGAGAAAGCATGCCTCCTGCTGCTATCGTGGGGGCG
>DASQRJ010000481.1:0-11206 GCA_035642955.1 Acidobacteriaceae bacterium | reverse complement strand
AAATGCCCCTGCTCTCCCACTGGATGACTGCAAACCCGTCAAATCAATTTGTGCAGCACTCATGGCAACTGGATGCGGTAGAGGCCCATCTGAATGGAAACGCGAGCCCGCCTGTCCGATTAGTCGGCTTCTCGACTTCCGCCAGCAGAGTACGAACCAGCAAGGTATCGATCCCGGGGAACCTCGGTAGGTCCGCTCCGAGGATGCGATAGTGCTCGGTGCGAAGGTCATGGTCGAGGCGGCTGGAATACGCCTTCGAGGAGGAGACTTTTTCTGGGCGGTGCGTCGTCCGTGAAACCTACTTGGTGGGCAAGAAGATCTTTCCAGGGAGTGAGGATACGAAGTGAGGGAAAAGCCAAAGAGCAGAGATCCGTGGCCAGTTTCCGGGATGAACGACGCGGCTCAGGCTAGGGTCTGAGTCGAACGGAGTTTCAGCACCTGTTCGATGAGATCTGCAGCGCACTCTGGTCCGTCCAACTGCTGGATAGCTCTCTGCAAGACCTGGGCCGCTTCACGGTATCTGGGATCTTGAAGCACGAGCATGACTGCTTTGCGAAGCCGGGCCGGGTTTAGCCTGTGCCGTGAAACCACCACGCATGCTCCGCGTGCCTTGAGCCTCGCCGCCACCCCGGGTTGGTCGTTGCCAAGGGGCACGGCCACCAGCGGCACTCCCTCGGACAGCGACTCGAGGACCGTGTTCAGGCCGGCATGCGTGATCACCAACGCGGCCCGCTTCAGAATCTCCAGTTGGGGAGCAAAGCGCACCACCAGCGGATCGCCGGCCAGCTTTCCCAGTCTTGCCGGATCGAGTCCACCACCCAGCGAAATCAATACTTGTGCGTCGAGTCCGACACAGGCATCTGCGATCGTTCTGAAGATGGCTTCCGAACCGTTCTGGAGAGTGCCCAGCGATGCGTAAATAAGCGGGCGTCCGTCGAGCCGGTCCCAGGGAAAGTCGACGGCAGGACGTTGTTGAGCGTGTAAGAACGGCCCGGTATAGTGAAGCCCGGCTGGCTTTTTGCCGCGGATTTCGAACTCCAGTGCTTCAGGCAACTGAGTAATTTGCGCCAGAGGCGATAGCCCTTCCTCAGGACGCGTCTGTGGCTTCAGTCCCCATGCGCTGCGCTGCTGGTTCACTTCCCTGAAGATGGGAGTTGCGATCCGCAAAAGCAGATGAATTGCCAGGCGATTCCGCAAACGGCTGAGCCAATCCTGTCCCGCCGCCCAGCCCAGCCAGAAAGGCGGAAACCGGTCGTCGGGGAGCAGGGGAGGAATCAAGGCGATGGAGATCCAGGGCAGGCCCAAATGCTCTGCCACGTTTCCAGCAAACTCCGCCTCATCGACCAGCAACGCGTCTACGTTGGCTGTCCGCACCGCCTCCGGCCCGTCGCGCAGGATCATCCGCGTCGAATTCCTCACCCGCTCCAACGTGAATCGAAAGGCCGCGATCCCTTTGAACCGCGCCAATTGCTCGTCCAGCCTCTTGAGAGTGCCGGGCGGGTAGTCTTCGGAGCCGATCCGATGAAACGCGATACCCGCGGCACGCACACCTGCCTCCGTGTCCGCGATCCCGAAGATCACTACCTCATGGCCTCTCAGTTGCAAGGAATGCGCCAGCGCGGTCATCGGATTGAGATGACCGGTTCCGGGAAAACAAAATGCCCCAAATCTTGCCATTACCCTCTTCGTTGAGCGACCGTTCTCGCGGCTTTTGGTTGAGCAAGAAGCCACACCGAGTGCCCCTCGGCGGTTCACAGTATTACGGAAAATGCTCTAATCGTGCCTCAGCGCATCCACGGGTGAGAGTTGCCCTGCGCGCCACGCCGGAAGCGCTCCGGCAATCAGCCCGGCGAAGATCGCGATTCCCACCGCCTCGGCAAGAAGCTGCCAGTGGAGTGACGCCGAAACGAGACTCGCGGTCCGTGGCAAGGCCGCCAGCACCAGCAGAGCACACCATCCTAAGGCGATACCGAGCAATCCCCCGCCCAAGCCAAGCATGACTGCTTCAATCTCGATGTGCGCCAGCACCTGCCATCGGTTCCAACCCAGAGCGCGCAGGATGCCGATCTCCCGCGTGCGCTCGAAAATCGACATCGCCATGGTGTTGGCGATTCCCAGTATGCCGATGAGGAGGGCTAGCGAAGAGGTGCCCCAGGCGGAAGCGTGGGCCAGCTTCACAAACTGATTGTCGCTGGCACGCTCCGCCGCGGGAACAGCGCGCATTCCCGGCAGAGCAGCTTCGATCTCAGCCTGCGCGTGTTTCAAGTATTGTTCCGACGTTTCTCCGCGAGGCGCCGGGCGCAGCCGAACATCAATCGTCGAAACTTTGCCTTGCAAGCTGCTTAGCTGTTGCAACTGGTCCAGCGGCATGACAACCGCGGACGCCTCAAGCGTTGAAGCGCCGTGATAAATGGCAGTTACCGTGAATGGCGTGCCCTGAATTTCAAGAGTGTCGCCGGGGGCCTTCTTCAGATCCTGAGCGAGCATATCGCCGAGCATGACTTCGGCGCGACCGTTGCGAAATCGCCGCCCAGCAAGGATCTGCAGAGAATCAAACTGAAATGCATCGTCCTTCCAGCCGTATACCAGCGCATTCAGGTCCGGTGTCAGGTCCATCAGGTTAAAGATCGTGGGCGAGGCCTGCGCCACATCGGGCAAATTCATGAGCTTTGCCGTCGTCGATTCGTCCAGCGAAGTATTCAGAAAGGTTCCCTGAATCACGGCGAGATCCGTGCCGCTGCTGGAGTAGATACGCAACCACTGCTGTTCGAACGCGCTCGAAAAGCCCACCAGGCCTACAAACGCGCCCACCGCCATTCCGATTCCAGCCAGCGTGAGCACAGTCCTCAGCCGCCGGCGCCGCAGGTTCTTCAAAACAAATCCCGTGAACGACAATGATTTGGCCATGAAGTTGGAATGCGTCCTTTTTGTCTCCGCGTTGAAGAAAGTTGAGCTGCGAGTTTGTCGCGGTGGTATTCGATGTGCGCCCATTCAGAATAAACGGCTATTCCGGGTACTTCGAGTAAAGTTATCCTCTTGCCACCCCGAGGAGACAATCAGCTCGATAGTGGCCGCAGGCTACAATGAGTGGTAGCGCAGCCCGTCGCACAGGCACCCGACCGTCATGATTCGCCGGCCTCTTATTGTTTTGTTCGCGGACTAAGGCCGGTTTTGCAATGAACAACGAAGAGCTCATTCTAGTTACGGGCGCAACTGGCTTCCTCGGAGTGCAGGTGGTGCGCGAACTTCTGGAGCGGAAGCCGAACGCCACACTGGCGCTGCTCATCCGCGACAGAGCCGGGCAATCGGGTCAGCAGCGCGCTGATTCATTCATTCCCTTGGCGGAGCGGGCGCGCGTTCAGGTCTTTTCTGGAGACGTCAGCCAGCCTAACTGTGGGCTGGATCCAGCCGCCTACGGGCGCCTTTTGGCTGAAACAACCCGAGTGATTCACTCCGCTGCCACGGTGCGGTTCGATCATTCGCTCGACGAGGCACGCCGCATTAACGTCGAGGGCACCCGGCATATTCTCGACTTCGCTGGCGGCGCGCGCCAGCTTCGAAGCTTCGCCTACGTCGGTACAGCCTACGTGGCCGGCGAGCGCTCGGACCTGGTGCGCGAAAACGAGCTTACCGTGGGCCAGAGCTATCGCAACACCTACGAACAAACCAAGGCCGAGGCTGAGGCCCTTGTACAATCCCGTCTCTGTTCGCTTCCCGGCGTGATATTGCGTCCCAGCATCATCGTGGGGGACTCCAGAACCGGCGTCACCTCCAGCTTCAAGATGATGTACTGGCCGCTAAAGATCTACTCACGACGCCTTTGGCGCACCGTCCCCGGCTATCCTGACGCGGTCCTCGACATTGTGCCCGTGGATTTTGTCGCCAGTTCCGTCGCGCAACTCCTCTTTGATGAAGCCGCCCTGGGTTGTACGGTTCACCTCTGCGCCGGACCGCGCGCCAGCGCGACCATCCAGCAAGTTGCCCATCGCGCAATGGCATACTTCAACGGTCCCGAGCCACGTTTCGTCGATCCGAGATTCTTCTTCGCCGTAGTGCGGCCGCTTCTGTTTCTCTCTCTGTGGGGACGCAAACGCCGTGTGCTGCGCGACGGCCGCGCCTACCGGGATTACTTCACCATGCGCATGCAGTTTGACACCAGCAATGCCGAACGTCTTCTGTCGCCTGCCGGGGTGAGTCCGCCACCGGTACTCGATTATCTCGACCGCCTTTTCCATTATTGTGTGGCCAGCGACTGGGGCCGCAAGCCGGTCTCTGCGCAATGAGTATTCTCCAACGCTATCAACTCGCGCGGGACCGCGGAGTCACGGTCGCTAATCTTGTGGATGAGTTGGTTCGTCGGAAACGGAATTGCGAAGTCGCCGTATACGAAGGCGGCGTCTTTCATCTTTCCGATCTGCACGCAGCAGTTTGCTCCATCGATGCTTTTCTGCGTCAGGCAATCGCGCTTCGCCCGGGCCAGCCTGTCGCCATCTATCGCAGCAACAATCGGGAATGCTTCCATTGGTTTCTTGCCGTTATCCGCGCGGGAGGCATTGCGGTTCCGCTGAATCCGCAGCTCTCCCTTGCCGAAGTGCGCCGGATTCTCGCCGATAGCGGCACCGAGATTTTCGTTACCGACAGAGTGGTATTTGAACGGACCATTGGCGATCGCCAGGCCCTGGATGTGCGCACTTGGATACAGGCAGATGATGAGCAGGAGACGCTCGACGGATTCCTGCGCGTCACCGAGACTGAGGTGCCGTCACCACCAGTCACCATCGATCCGGCCGCAACGATTGCCATCTTTCACACTTCCGGTACCAGTGGATTTCCCAAGGGTGCAGCCTTGTCGAGCAACGCATTGCTTGGGGCACGCGCGTCCACGGTACTCTCTGGGATACTTTTAGGCCCGCGGGACCTTGCGCTCGTAGCGTTGCCCTGGTCACACATAATGGCTGTGAGCATTGCTCTGTACGGGCTGATGGCGGGTATCCGCGGATGTTTTCTCGATCGCTTCGATGTCGAAGATGCGCTGGACCTTGTTGAGCGCTTCCGCATCACCGCTTTTGTTGGCGTGCCCACCATGTTCGCCCGCCTGGTCAACAGCAACCCCGCACCTGCACGCTTGGCGAGTGTGCGTGTTTGGCTCTCCGCCAGCGACCACCTTCCCTCCGAAGTTCGACTGCGTCTGCGTCAGTTCGGAGCCCTGTTCCGGCTGCCCGGTGGTTGGCGTATCCCACCCATTCTGCTGAACGGCTATGGCATGGTGGAGTTGGGCGGCCTCGCCATGATGGGCATTGAGTTGCCGTTGCTGCGCGGGAGTGGCGACCTGTGTCTCCCCGTGCCGCCGTTTCGCATCCGCCTGGTCGATGAGAATGGCCAGACCGTGCCGGCTGGTGTAGCGGGCGAATGCCAGATTCGTCGTCGCGGTCTCGCTCCGCACTATTGGAAGGACAAGGGCGATGCTCAGGGCCTTGTTACCGGCGACGGCTGGTTGCGTACCGGTGACCTGGCCACGCGCAATCGCCTTGGACTTATCCGGCTTGTGGGACGCACAAAGGATGTGATCAAGTCGGGCGGCTACTCTGTGTATGTTCGCGAACTAGAAGAAGCAATGCTGGCCCATCCTGCTGTGGCCCGCGCAGTCGCGTTCGGTCTGCGTCACCAGGAGAAGGGCGAGATCCCCGTGGCCGCAGTTGAATTACGGCCAGGTTCCTCTTCCGAAGAACTTGATCTGCTGAATTGGTGCCGCAGCAATCTCGCGGCTTATAAGGCGCCCCGGCGCATCTGGATTCTCGCCCCCGGCGACCTGCCGCAGAATCACAGCGGCAAGTTTCTTCGACGGGTGCTGCGGGAGCGATTTTCAGAGCTGATGGACTGAAGTCGCCGTTGCCGGCCTCACCTGTTGCTCGATTCTGCCGCTATCGTACAACGGAGTCAGACTGTTACCAGGACCTCCGCGGGGGTTGCGGCCGTCACCATCTCGCGAATCGAATCAACGACGAGTTCGGGCTCATCGAGATGGATCCAGTGCGCGCTGGCCGACGCAATCACCTGCCGCACATTGTCCCCGATTTGGTCGAGACTCAGGTCGGAGAGAGGGGTCGACTTTCCGGGCGTCAGTAACAGTACCGGGATCTCGCGAATGGGATCGGCGTCCTCCATCTCACGAACTGTTTCTGGGACTGCTTCCACATGGCGTTGCATTCCGACGTAGTAGCACGGCCGCGACCAATGTGCGGCGACCATAGGCCACACCTCCCTGGGCATCTTGCCCACTTCTTCCGTGACCCGTTTCAGAACATGGAGCCCCCCGACCCCTGTGGCGCCAGCCAGATGCCCCGAGATCCGCCCAGAACGGCACAGTAGAGAGGTTACGGCGAGTCGGGCTAGTCCAAAGTGCGCAATCGGAATCGCGTAACCAGAGAGTTTCGTGCCTCGATCGATCATGGATTGCTTGGCTGGATTGAGTGGCGGCCACTCCTCGCAGCGCATCGGATCGATCAGCACAACGCCTGCGACATTTTCCGGATAGGCGACCGCGTACCGGCGCATCACCAACCCGCCGAAGGAATGTCCCACGAGGATGTAGGGCGGCTTGATGCCGGCGGATTGCAGCATGGTGTGCAGTTCAGCTGCGATGTTTCCCGGCGTGCGCACAGTGGAGGATGGGCTGCTCCAGCCAAGGCCGCTGCGATCATAAGACGCTGTGGAAGTGAAGCGAGAAACAGTTTCCTGAATGTGATGCCAGTTCAAGCTGGTGGCCGCGATGCCGGCCTCGAAGAGCACAGCGGGTCCGCCCGATCCCTTCTCGACCACGTAGAGCCTTCGCCCTCGCTCAATTTCCACCCAACGACCCGGACCGGTATACCGCTTTCGGTCAAGACTGCCGCCGATGCATTGATAGAGGAATCCCGTGACGAGCAACGCCGCAACGGCAAGCGAAAATATGAATAGAAGGGTCATGGGCGATCCTCGAATTTGCTGATCTGCTCGGGACTGAAGTCCCTGATGCTGAGGTTTGCTTTTGTACTTCCGCGTTCGATAATCAGAAGGGTCGATCCGGGGCGGCCATGTATCTTCACTTCCACCTGTCTGGCTGACCAGACTCCGCCCGATCGGCTCAAACCGAAGTATGTGAATTCCTTCACGATTCCCCCATCTTTCAGCGTCTTTTCCACATAGACGGGGTAGCCGATGGTGTGGTCGAGCCAGGTTTGGACCTCGGCATAGTGCGAATGATCCAATGCGCCCGGTGTGCTCTTCAGTACATCGCAATCGTGAGTGCCGAATCTGGCACTCTTAAGAAGAGTCTGGCCTTGCCAGTAATACTCCGGCTGGAGAAAATCCTCATAGTTGAAGTCGCTGCCGAATACACTCTCGCCCCACTTATCAAAAGGCAACGAGGCTGGCGCGGACTCGTGTGAACGGAAGATCCGGATCGTATTCTGGCCCTTTGGCCGCATTTCTAGCAAGATACTGACGCGCGCATCCTGGCGCGCATTTCCCGCCGGCCTTCGGAGGGGGGCGATCTCGACGAGCGCGCGCAGAACGCCTGGAAACCAGCGCGCTTTGATGGCAATGTTATTGCTGATTCGATTCCCACCTGCGTCCACCCGCACCAGGCGTCCGGTGGCGCGAAAATCCGAAGTCTCAATGCGCTGCCTTGCGACGGCAAGCACCGCTCGCGTATCCGCCGCGTGCGCAGTGGTCGCAATGAGCAGCATTGCGGCAGCCATAACAGAGGCAAGTCTCATGGCACGATCCTTCCATCGTGGATGCGGATGTGACGTGGCGCGGAGTTCGCAATCTCGTCCTCGTGAGTGATGACAATCAGCGTCATGCCGCGGGTCTTCTGAATGCCAATGACGATCTCCATAATTCGCGCGGAGTTCGTGCTGTCGAGATTCCCAGTGGGCTCATCTGCCAACAGGATCGAAGGGTTATTGGCCAGCGCCCGGGCAATCGCTACGCGCTGCCGTTCTCCCGCAGAGAGTTCATTCGGATGCTGGCGCATTCGGTGCTCCAGCCCCAGTTCACGCAACAGTGCCTCGGCACGTTCCTCACGATTGCCGGCGCCATTTCTCGTAGCGAGCATGGGGGCCTGCACGTTTTCGACAGCACACAAGGTGGGCAGCAGGTAGAAAGCCTGGAAGATGAATCCAACATGACGGCAGCGATACGTGTCGAGGCTGATAGAAGAGCCCAGAGGCGCACCGCGGAACAGGACCTCGCCGCGGGTGGGGGTATCGAGGCCGCCGAGCAGGTGGAGCAGGGTCGATTTACCACTACCGCTGTGACCGCTAATGGCAACAAATTCGCCAGCGTCGATGGAGAGATCGACACCGCGGAGAGCCTCGATTCGTCCTTCGTCGTAGTCCTTGCGCAGGTTGCGCACTTCCAGAATGGGATTAGCCATGGCGCAGCGCGGAAACCGGGGAAAGGCGTGCGCTGCGCCAGGCTGGAAACGCTCCGGCAGTCAGTCCGGCCAGCATGGCAATGCCCAGCAATTCGTCTTCAAACGCGCGAGAAAAACCCACCGGACCAAATGCACCTATCGCCATACTTGCCCCGCCGAATTTCATGAGTGTCCGGAGCAGTAGGCGCCCAAAATCCTTCCGGGCAAATCTTGCAAACGACGATTTAGAGGCCATGCGGTTGAGGTGCGTCCTATAGTGTTCGAGTTCGGGGAGAATCGAGTGCCAGTTTATCCTGCAGCTGCAGCTGCCTTTATTGCCAGATTTGACTTCCAGACTTCACCCGGGGTCAAGCTAAATACCCGTCCAATTCTGTACCATGTGCGATTTCAATTTAATCCAGTTTACCTCATACCAACTGGCACAGCATTCGCGGGGGGCAGGCCTGACCGGACCAGGCCAGCAGACATCGGCGGCCTGGCCGGTGGCAGCTTACGCGTTGCTCCGTGGGGGTTGGGGATGGCGAGAGCACACAGGCTACGCCGACACGAGCACAAATTCCGGGGGGGTCATGGGAACGGCGGCTCAAAAAGACAAAAAAAGTGGAAGGCCTGTCGATTTCTCAACAGCTCGTTCGACTAATGGGTAGAGACGCTTTCCAGGCAAGTTGCTGGAAGCCCTATCCTAGCCACATGGAGGCCAGAACAGATGCAATTCCTCACGTTCTACACGCCTGCCCCCAGCACTCACGCCGGACCGCACAGCCGGGAATGTAGGGGGCTCGTGACGGCTGGAAGGCCGGTGGAGGATCGCTATGTCATTCCTTCGTGATTTGAAGATTGCCATGCGATCCCTGTCGCGTGTGCGCGCGCTGTGGATCACCGTCACGCTTACGCTGGCTCTGGGAATAGGCGCCAATGCAGCCATCTTCAGCGTAGTTCGTGCTGTGCTGTTGCGACCGCTGGCGAATCGGGACGAGGATCGCCTGCTGTATCTCCGACAGAGTGCTCCGGGGCTCGGCGTCGAGAATGCAACATTCTCGATTCCCGAAATCGATGATCTGGGCAAAGGGCTGAGAACGATCAGCGAAGTCGGGACGTTTTCCACGATCGATTTCACGCTGGTGGGACTCGGCACGCCGCGCGAGATCCCGGCGGGAGTGGTGGATGGCCATTATTTCGAGGTGATGGGGCTGCGCCCCGTCCTTGGGCGGCTATTGACGACGACCGACGATGGGCCGAATGCCGCAGGCGCAATTGTGCTCACGTATCGATTCTGGAGTGCTTCGATGCATTCCGACCCGAGCGTGATCGGCAAGACGGTGCGGCTGGAGAGCTACAGCGGCGCGCGTTCGGCGACGATCGTGGGTGTTCTGGAACCGTCGGTCCCGTATCCGGTGGCGACGGAGATTATCGCCAACGTGGTGACGAGCCCGCATCATCTATCGGCCACGATGGTCACGGGTCGTGAACATCGCATGACAGAGGTCTTTGCGCGGCTGGCCCCGGGCGCGAGTCTGGACGCAGCGCGGTCGGAGCTGCGCACGCGCTACGCTGCAATGACGAGCGCACATCCCGAGGTCTACAAGCCCTCGTACCACTACAGCATTCACGCGACGCGCATGCATGATCAGATCAATTCGCGCGCGAACACAATCTTGTGGGTACTCTTTGCTGCGTCAGGGCTGCTGTTTGTGATTGCCTGCTCCAACGTCGCCAATCTAGTGCTGGCCCGCACGGTGCGCCGCGAATCGGAGCTTGTGGTGCGCACCGCTCTCGGCGCTAGCACTGCGGCGCTACGGCGTTCGTTGCTGGCGGAAAGTCTGGTGCTGTGCGGGAGCGGCGTACTGGCAGCGCTGCTTCTCGCCTGGCCGATAGTGGAAGTGTTGGGGCGATACGCGGCGCGCTTCTCTGTACGAGCTGACGGGCTGACGCTTGACTTCAATCTAGTATGGTTCGGAATCGGATTGGCGCTGCTGGCGGCGGTGTTTCTGGCGCTGATTCCACGACTACCCTCGGGAAATGCGTCGCTGGGCACGGCACTCACCGGCGGCGGAACGCGGGTGACGACTGGCAGCAGCCGCCGGTTGCGCATATTCGCCGTCATGCAGATTGCAGCGTCCTTTCTGTTGCTGACCGGAGCGGCTGTGCTGATGCGAACGCTCTATACCCTAGAGAAGACGCGCCCACCTTTCGACACTGCGCGTGTGCTCGCTGTGAATCTTCCGGTGATGTCGTACGGACGCACTCCGGAGCAGGTCCAGAATTTCTACCACGAAGTGCAGCGCCGGGTGAGTGCATTGCCTGGAGTGACGCATGTATCGACCGGATTCAGCGTCCCATGGCGTGACGACCAGGGGCTGGACATCAGCTTCACCTTCGCGGCGCAGGGAGCCACTCGCAAGAACGAATTGGATGATTGGCGCGCGAAGTTTCGATCGGTTTCGCCGGGGTATTTCGAAACGCTAGGCATGCCGCTCCTGGCGGGCCGCGACTTCCGGGATGCGGACAAAGCTGGCTCGGAACGCGTGGTTATCGTGAGCCAGAGCCTCGCGCAAACACTCTTCGCCGGCAAAGACCCACTGAATCGCGAGCTGCGATGGACAGATGGAGTGATGAAATTCATCGGCATCAGCATGGAGCCACGCCGGATCGTGGGCGTGGTGCCGGATATGGATGACGAAAACATCATTCCGTCGCCGTCGATGATGGTCTATCAGCCGGCCGATCAGGAAGGATGGCAGGGGCGCCTCTTTGTGCGAGCGGAACAAGGTCCTTACGCCCTGACAC
>DASQRJ010000480.1:0-7971 GCA_035642955.1 Acidobacteriaceae bacterium | reverse complement strand
GAGGTACACGCGCACCGCTGACACGGCGCACATCACCCGAGATGCCCATTGGTATATGGCGGCCGCCGCTATTGGTTGTCTACTGCTCTACTTCGCGCGCATCATTCGGCTGCCCCGGGTGAACCAAATCATCATCTTGCTGACGTTATCTGTGCTGCTGCCGCCCGTCTCCGGGGACTATACCCTGGTGCATCTCTATGCAGGATGGCTGATCCTGGCGATCTTCGCGCTCGACGCGCAGCCGGGCGTCATCCGCTCTCGCGTGTTGCCGGCCTGTTTTCTTCTTCTCGCAATCGTCTTTTGCCCTGAGACTTATATGATCATCGGCACGGCGCATTTCGCCGGATCCGTCAAAGCTCTGGCGCTCTCGCTATTGGTCATCCTTCTCCTCATCCATCGCCTCGAAGAGAAACGCCCGCAACCAGCGGAGGCAAACGGTCTCGCATAAGTCAAGCAAGGCTCACGGTCGAGCCCCAAGGCCGATCCGCCACAGATATACATCGTCTATTGGCGGCAGGAGGGGAACCGCTGGAAGTGGCGCGGGCTTCTTCGAACGCTTTCTGCCCGACGTGATTACCTCGGAGGTCTTTGCGTGTCCGGGGGTACAGTTGGTGGCAGATGGGCGAAATCTCCCCTTCGCTTCCGGCGATCTTCGCGGCATCGTGATGACCGATGTCCTCCACCATATCCCCGATGTCGCGGCCTTCTTTCGCGAGGCCACACGCTGCCTTCGGCCCGGAGGCGTCGTCGTCATGGTGGAGCCATGGGTGTCGCCATGGTCGCGTCTCATCTATACCCATCTTCACCACGAGCCGTTTGAGCCCGAAGTCGACCGCTGGGATTTTCCGGCCAAGGGTCCGCTCTCCGATGCCAACGGAGCACTGCCGTGGATACTCTTTGAGCGCGATCGCAGCCGCTTCGAAGAGGAATTCTCCCATCTGAGCATCCAGGAAATCCGCCCCATGATGCCGTTTCGCTACCTCGTTTCAGGCGGCGTTTCCATGCGGGCCCTCATGCCCGGCTACACCACCTCTGTCTGGAAAATGATCGAGCGGATCTGCGAGCCGCAGATGAAGCGATTGGCAATGTTCGCGCTGATCTCGCTCCGCCGGGTCTAAAGCTGGCGTAAGCGGCGTCCGATCCGGTCGTGCTCGTATCGGACGTGCCACCTCTTTCCTGACCGTCGCCGGTTCTGAAGCTGGTACATCGTTCTAGTTTCTGAGTTCAGCGGCCTCGATGCGGACAGCCTGATCTGCTATTCTCTCCGACAAAATCAGACATCCTTGCGGCTGCGGATACAGCCGACGCCTGCCTGGACCTGTATTTGTTATTGTCGTGGCGGAATTCCTCTGGAGAAGAGATTGAGTGAGCCAAGTCGTACGAGAGAGAAGAAAAAGCTCAAGCAATTGCCTGGCATGTACCTTTTTGTGAATGCCGCCCTGGCCCTATGGGCCCTATGCGATGTTGTGGTCATCCTGGAAAGAACTGTGCTACACCTGCCGGACAATTTCTGGCATATCCTTTATCCTTGGAATCCGTTCAGCGACTTCCTGGCGTTCCGCCCTCAGTTTCTTGCGTTTCGAACGCCGCAGTTCTGGCAGCAGCGAACGGTTCTCTTTCCCTACCCAGCCCCCGCCGCACTCGCATTTGAGGCCTTCTTCTCTGCAGGGAAACATGCGCTGGGGTATTTTCTGCTGTCCGTCATCATCTGTGTAATCGGCGCCGCGCTCTGGTGCGGGATCGCCCTCTCCCACCGGGGGCTTGAGTTTCAGTCGGTCATCCTCTTCGTCGGGATAGCAGCGGTCTCCTCGTATCCATTCATGTTCCTGTTCAGCCGAGCCAACATTGAGATCGTGAACTGGATCTTTGTATCCCTCGCTATCGCGGCTCTCTGGTGCGAGCGATGGAACCTTGCCGGAGTCCTGCTGTGCTTGGCGATTTCGTTCAAATTGTTCCCGTTTATCTTGCTCGGTCTCTTCTTTTCGCGGAGAAAATACCTCTCCATCCTCATTGCGCTTGGCACTGCCCTGGGCGTGGATATCATCTCGCTCGCCATCCTGGGACCCTCAATCAAAATCGCAAACCAGCAGATCGCCCGCGGTCTGCAATTCGTTCAGGTCGCATATGTCCGTAAATTTACGCCTGCGGAAATTACCTTCGATCATTCCCTGTTTGCGGTCGTGAAACAGATCGCGGCTGCCTTCCATATTGTCGATCCCGCACACCTTAGCAGGTTTGCCGACCGGTACATGGTGGTCGCGGCCTTGATAGGACTGCTACTCTATTTCACGCGAATCATCCGGCTCCCACGCATCAATCAGATCATCATCCTGCTGACCCTATCTCTGCTGCTGCCGCCCGTTTCCGGGGACTATACGCTCATCCATCTCTATCCGGCATGGATGATCCTGGCATTATTCGCTCTGAATGCCGAGCCGGGCATCATTCGCTCTCGCGTGCTACCCGCCTGTTTTTTTCTCCTTGCCATCGCCTTCTGTCCCGAGACATACCTGTTCATAGGCCAGGCGCACATTGCCGGAGCCTTCAAAGCTCTCGCGCTTTCCGTGCTGGTCATCCTTCTCCTCATCTACCGGTTCGATGAGAAGCGCCCAGACGTTGCTGACGCAAATGCCCATCCTGAGCCAGGGCACGCCCAACCAGTGCCGCTCTCCGGGGGCCCTGACTGTGTCCGAACCGTCTAGCTGGCGCCGTTCAGGCTGGTCAGATTGATGGTCTCGTACTCATGTGCCGCAATGCCCGCACGGATTTGCGCCGGCGTTTTGCCCAGCTTTGTCATACGGTAGGCGTACACGCCTTCCTGCGCGCAGGTGCTGCACTCCATGCCATGCGGACCAGCGAAGCAGCTCTGCAGGCTGGCATGCCCAAGGGCCCGGTCGCAGCGGCAGTTGCAGGGTAACTGGTACAGCACGGCCGGTACTCGGGCGGCCAGCGCATACACGCGGAATTGCCAAGGCAGCGTAGCCCCTGCGGCGCGTAGCTGCGCCTCGGTCAGGACCGGCGCAAGCTTGGCTTCCGGCGTAGGCGGCGCGGTGTGATACGCCGGCACATCGTCTGTGGGTATGGCCCATTGAGCCGAGGCGCCAAGCGTAAGCAGCGCGGTGAGGGCAAGCAGGATAATGCGCATAGCGTTCAGTGTAAGGGAAGTCCTTCGCCAAACAAAAAAGACGGCACGACCATCTTGGGGATGTTCGTGCCGGGAGGCCAGTGACGCAACTTGTACTAAAACTCTCGGGGAGGTTTGCACCTCAACCGTCTTACAGGATAGACGCAACTACAGAGCAGATGTTGCTAAAAACGGCAACTTTCTTTGAAAATTGCCGTAACTCACTGATGTCACCTGCAGCGCGGCAGATGCATTCTAGCGTCTAGCCCTTAGTAACCAACCATTTAGCGCCTGCGCTCCCAACCTTGTCAAGCGTTTCCGGCAAAGAGAGGAGAAATTTATAAAATGGAGCTATTTGCCGTTCAGCGGTGTCGCGAGCCCGTCTGCGGTCTGCGCTAAAGCGACATCCTTGGTCGTAATGCCGCCGGCATCATGCGTTATCAGCGACACCTTCACCTTGCTGTAGCGGATGTCCAGATCGGGGTGGTGTTGCTCCTGCTCCGCTTCCACACCGAGCGACTGCACAAACGCCAGCGCCTCCACAAAGTTCGGAAAGCTGAAGGTGCGTGTCAACATCCCTTGGTCCACGCACCAGCCAGGCAGCTTTGCCACCGCCGCCTTCAACGCGTCGGCATCCAGCGCGGTTGATTTCCTGGTCTCCGGCATAGAAGTTGAGATGCCATTTGTCGCCGCGCGGGCATCTTTGCGCGGCAAGAGATGTTTCACCGCGCCCAGGGAAAACGGGTTGAACTTCTGCGCCTCGCCCTGAATCTCCGCCCGCAGGTCTTCCCAGACGCGGTCGGGCATCTGCAGAAACACATCGACCACCTGCGGATCGAATTGCGTCCCGGTATTTTTGCGGATCTCTCTCCGTGCCGTCGCAAAGCTGGTGGCGCTTCGGTACGGCCGGTCGGAGGTGATGGCATCCAATGCGTCCGCCACGGCGAAGATGCGCGCCCCCAGCGGAATCTCGTCGCCACGCAGCCCGCGCGGATAGCCCGAGCCGTTGAAGTGCTCCTGATGGCTGTAGACAATCTCGGCGGCTTCCCGCAGATATGGAATCTTGCGCAGCATCTGGTAGCCCCGCTCGCAGTGCTCGCGCATGGTGTCCTGCTCATCCTTGGTGAGCCGTCCCGGCTTCAGCAGAATCGCATCCGGAATCGCCATTTTGCCCACATCGTGCAGAAATGCGCCGCGCGCCATCGTGCGTATCTCCTGCGGCGGCAAGTGCATCGCCCGTGCCAGGGCAATCGTGTACGCGGTCACCCGGCGCGAGTGCCCCTCGGTCTCCGTATCTTTTAAGTCGAGCGCGTCGCCCAGCGCTTCCAGCGTGATGTCGTAGGACCGCTCCAGGTCACCGATCGCGCTGTTCAACATCTCGGTGCGGGCTGCCACCAGCTCTTCCAGGTGCGTTCGATACACGTTGTTCTGCTCCACCAGTGCACGGTATTCGAGAGCCCGCAGTACTGTCCCAAGCAGTTGGTCGCGTTCAAACGGCTTCAGCAGGTAATCGTACGCCCCGTTGCGCAGCGTCCCGATTGCCACTGCAACGTCGCTTACCCCGCTCACCATCACGATCGGGATCTCCGCATGCCGCTCGCGCACATAATCCAGCAGCGCCAGCCCGGTCATCCCTGTCATCACAATATCGGAAAGAATCAGTCTCGGCTTCAGCCCGTCGCCGAGTTGCGCAATCGCCTCTTCCGCCGAACTCGCCAGCACCGGATCATACCCTGCCGGTTCCAGCATGGCAGAGACGATGGTGCGTACAGAGACATCATCGTCGACAACAAGGATGGTGGGGGGGGCC
The DNA here is from genome assembly GCA_035642955.1 of Acidobacteriaceae bacterium. GTDB lineage: Bacteria > Acidobacteriota > Terriglobia > Terriglobales > Acidobacteriaceae > KBS-83. The sequence continues at coordinate 3,037 of DASQRJ010000480.1, read as the reverse complement.
ATACGAGGATTTGCGTCCGGTACCTTTCTGATCGGTCATTTCGGGAACCGGATTGATCATAGCGGAAACTTACTTGTACCTCGGTAATGTTCGAAATGGGAAAGCATTACCCTAGGTTGCACGGATGTGGTAATCCGGATCATCCCTTATCCCACCGATTTCCCATACACCCCTTGACGGAAGTTGTATGGACAGCCATCCTAGCTTGAGTATTCTTTTTGGCGCCGAATAGAGAGGGCTCCCCGCAGTCCCACAATCGAGGGTATGCTTGCTTGAATTTTGAACAGGACTTTTCTTCCCAGGGATCGTGCAGGATCGTGCAGCGCCAGATCTCCGAGCGATCGCTCGAACATCGGCAGCGCGACGTCTACGAGACCCATAAGCACCGGGCTTATGCCGTTGCCTATTACATGGTGGGAAACGAGATTGAGGCAGAAGAGGTGACGCAGGACACCTTTGTCCGCGCCTTCCGCCAGGCGGAGGAGCCGGACGGGCGCTGCGTCGACTGCGCGCTGGTGAGCGAGCTTCGCGACCGCATGCCCCTTGACGAACAGGCGGCGCCCGCGGAAGCTGTCCCCGGCCAGACCCTGGGCGGCCGCAATATCAAGCGCACTGAAATGGAAGAGGCGCTGAAGGAACTGCCTCCCAACGAACGCATGATTTTCCTGCTCCGCGACGTCGAAGGCTACGATGCCGACCGCGTTGCCGCCCTCCTCGAAATCCCGCGCCAGCAGGTCGAACGCACCTTATTCTCTGCCCGCATCCGCATGCGCGGAACCCTCGCCGCGATGCAGCGCCCCGCCGCCGCGGCCTAGACCGGCCGCTCTCCTCCTTGAAAGATCTCGCATCCCCAACGATTCGATCGACATCGAACCGGTAAGCCATTCAGGTTTCCACGGAGATCGATCGAACATGACAACCGAAGAACAGCTCTGTACTGCCGCGCTCCAATCATGGAAGCTCGTCGTCGGCCGTCTGGACACCGCAATATCCCCACTCACCGACGAGCAGCTCCAGCGCCAGGTCGCCCCAGGGAAGAACCGGCTGCTCTACCTGGTCGGCCATCTCACCGCCGTACACGACCGTCTCTTTTCCCTCCTCGGCCTCGGCAACCGCCTCCACCCGGAACTGGACGAGATTTACATTGCCAATCCCGATCGCACGTTGCCCGATCCTGTCACTCCCGCTGCTCTCAAACAGGCGTGGACTGAAGTCAACAGCAAGCTCACTGCCGCCTTCGAACAACTCACGCCCCGGCAGTGGCTGGAGAAGCACACCGCCGTCTCCGACGAGGATTTCGCCAAGGATCCCACACGCAACCGGCTCGCCATACTCCTCAGCCGCACCAATCACGCCGCCTTCCACACCGGCCAGGCCGCCCTCATCAAATAGAGTTGGAGTCTTCGGAGAGCCGCGCCCCGCCGATGCCCATCGCCGAGAATCATCGCAAAGAATCATCCCAGAGAATCATCGTAGAGAATAAGGAGATGGCAGACATTCAGCTCTGCGAGGTCCGGACCGCGTTACTCAATCACATCCGTGATCTAGCTGCCGCTTCGCCGTCGCTCGTGTCTCTGCAGACCGCGATCGTTGCGTCGATGGCGCAACATCTCCTCCACTACAGTTGGACCGGCTTCTACATGATTGATCCGGACGATCCGGAGATGCTCGTCCTCGGCCCCTTCGTCGGCGCGCCCACGCCGCACGTGCGGATACCCGTGTCGCAGGGCATCTGCGGCGCCGCGGTGGCTTCTGGCGAAACCGTCATCGTGGACGATGTTGCCGCAGATCCGCGATATCTCTCCTGTTCCATCGATACCCGGTCAGAGATCGTGGTTCCCATCTATCTTCGCGGAAGCGTCATCGGCGAGATCGATATCGACAGCCACGATCCCGCGGCCTTCACCGATGCGGATCGCACCTTTCTCGAAGAAGCAGCGCGCATTGTGGGGAAGTACATCGAGCAGCATTCCTAATCGCGCGCAGCCCTCATTCAGCATCCTCGACAGGAGAATCTTTCTCCGTCGCGAAATAGAAGTGGTAATGATGACGACAGCCGGGATTGAACCGTGCCTTGCACGCAGGACACTCGTTCGTGCAATCCAGGTACTGTCGGATGCTCAGCTCTCTCCTGCAATTCCCGCACATCACCGCCAATTCGTCCCATTCGCTGCGCGGCCACACCTCGATTGCGTGGCCGGCCAATGCATCGTGGCAATCCTTGCACGCATAATAAAGACCGCAGCACTTCATCTTGATCGCTACGATGTCCAATACCTTGTGATAGTGAATGCAGCGGGTCTGTGCGTCCAGGTCGATCCCGTGCACGGAGGGATGAGAATTGGCCATGTCCATAAGGTAGATGAAAAAGGCACGCGTCACGTCGCGGTCAAATTTTTGGAGGGGTGGGATGTCGGAGAGGGAAGAGGAGCGCGCAGCAGAGCTTCGCGAAGCGCAGAGTAAGGCTGCGCAGCTGTTTCATGCGATCGAAGAGCAGGGTCTGATTCGCGCCGGCATCAGCGAGAGCCGCTTGAATGCCGATATCTACGCCCTCGCAGAAAAGATGTACGGAATCTCCACGTATTGGCACAAACGCATCGTGCGCGCGGGCAAAAACACTCTGATTCCTTATGCCGAAAATCCGCCCGACCTCACCATCGGCGACGACGACATCCTCTTTCTCGACCTCGGGCCAGTATTCGAAAAGTGGGAGGCGGATTTTGGCCGCACCTTTGTTCTAGGCTCCGATCCTCTGAAGCACAAACTGCGCCAGGATGTGGCGCAGGCCTTTGCGGAAGGCAAGCAATACTTCCATGAGACGCCCGAGATTACCAGCGATGCGCTCTTCCACCACACCTGCTCTCTGGCAGAAAAATTCGGCTGGGAGTTCGGTGGACCGATCGCCGGTCACCTCATCGGACAGTTTCCCCACGAAAGAATCCCCGATGACAAGGTGACGCTGTATGTTCACCCGAAGAGCCATCTGCCGATGCGCTCGTTCGATGAACAAGGTCAACAGCGGCATTGGATTCTGGAG
>DASQRJ010000479.1:0-6905 GCA_035642955.1 Acidobacteriaceae bacterium | reverse complement strand
TTTTCATCTACTGTCACAGCGAGATCGGTCTCCGGTACCGCGCTCACCAGGGTGTGCTCAAGAATCAGCGGATGGCCGATGCGAATATCCTGCGTCCACGCCGCGGCAAGGGAGCCGCCACATGTCAGCGTGACAGTTACGTCTGCCAGGTTCTGCGTTGCCTGCACGCCGATCCGGACGCGACGCTCGTTTGCGGTGAGACTGAGCGCGCATCGCAGAGTTGCTGCCTGTGGCGGCCCGATGCGCTGCAGTGGGTACCAGAATTGCGAAAAGCGTTTGGTTTCGCCTGGCGCCAGGAAGGAGAAATCCGGCTGATTGTCGGTATAGACGCCAGCCATCAGCTCGATATAAGGGCCGTCGTTGTCGGTCAAGCTGCGATCCCACGCATAACCGAATTCGTGGTTTCCCCACGTCCATTGTTTCTTTCCGGGCGCGATGCGGTGATCCGCGAAGTGCAGCACGCCGGCCTCGGCACGATGATCGTAGCCGCCAAAGAAATCGTCCCTGGTGGAGGTGATCATGTAACTCGTCGGCACCGGGATGTTTGCATACCAGCTTAGATCGTCGGCTGCGTAGGAGCCGTCGGGTCGAAAGTGGCAGGGCTGCTCCTCTTCAGGAACTCCGTTGCGGGCACGCGCGGGATAATCGACGCCATAGTAGGGGCGGTCGCTGTGCGGAAACGCAGTGATGGCTCGCTTCGCATGATCGGCGACATAGCGGACATCGGGGGGAAAGAAGGACTGGTAGTGCTCATGCACGCGGGTGGCGACGTTGGCCCACCACAAAAACGTCTGCTGATACGGCGTGCGGTTGTAGAGACGCACCTTCAACTCCACGAAGGCTCGATCGGGATGCAGGCATATGCCGTGCATCCCTTTCATGCGTTGCATCGGGTCATGGTCGCTGCACCACACGGTGACGGAGCCATCGGGATGACGTTCGATCTCGGTCTCGACGGGCATGAAGGTCGCCGGGCGATGATGCTGGGGCCAGTTGAACTCGACGCCGCCAGAGATCCAGGGACCGGCGAGACCGACAAGTGCGGGCTTGATCACATTCTGCCGGTAGAAAAAGTCATAGCCGTTTGTCTTGTCGAGCCCGACGTGAATGCGGCCGCCAATCTGCGGCAACACCATCAACCGCAGGTACGCATTCTCAATGTGCACCGCGTGCCACGATTGCTCGACTGCCGTCTCCGCAATGCGATCCACAAACGGAATGGGATAGACGCGGCCGCTGCTGCCTTGATAGACGCGGGTCTCCAGGAACATCGGATTGCGATCCGGGGGGTGGGGGAGATAGCTTCGCAGCACGACAGGCTGCCGCCACGCCTTGACGGCGCCGCTCTCTTCAGGAGGCGCCGGCGGGAGCTCCAGGCGAAATGGAAGGGAAGCGGGCTCTCCAGGCATGCCGTCACTCAGCGCTCTTGCGATCCGGAATCGATACGAGCAAAAGTGGGAATTACCCTATTGCAGGAAGATATATCGCGGATCGGTAACGTACACGAGAATTACATCTGAGCAGGAAGAGTGTCAAGCTTGTTTCGCTGCGGAGAGCGAACGCGTGTCGTTTTTAGAGGTGGGTGGATTGCAGCGCTGAGATGGGCTTACTGAGCCATGAACGGTCCGTTGGTAACGTGCCCGCTATATCCCCAATTGGATCAGCCGATGCGGCTTCCACCACGCCAGATGGGGAGTCCGATGGTGAAGGTGGAGCCTTCGCCCGGAGTGCTCGAAACGCCGATGGTTCCATGGTGCGATTCGATGATCGCGCGAGAGATGGCGAGTCCCATGCCGGTTCCGGGCTGGCGATGTGCCTGGCCGCGGCCGCGGTAAAACTTCTCAAAGATCAATACCTGTTCGGAGGGCGCGATGCCCACGCCGCGGTCGGTGATGCTGACCGCGACGGTCTCTCCGGCGACGGCCGCCCGCACTGCGATGGGTGAGGCAGGCGGCGCGTATTTGGCGGCATTTTCCAGGAGATTGCAAATTACCTTCTGCAGCCAGGTGACGTCTGCCAGGACGCGAGGAAGACGGGGCTCGATGTTCACGCTTACCGGCCGTGCCGCCAGCTGCATGGCGCAAGCATGAATGCCATGGTGAATCACGTCTTCCATGCTGGCGGGTAGGAGGTTCATGTGAACCTCCTGGGTATCCAACTGCGCCATCTCCACGGCCTGCGCGATCAAGCGATTCAGCCGATCCGTCTCTTCGTCAATCACCGTCAGGAGTTCGTGCCGATCCTCAGCGCTCACCGCGGCGGAGGAGAGCATGGTCGTAGCCGACGCTTTGATGGCCGTGAGCGGAGTCCGCAGCTCGTGCGTGATGGAGTCCAGCATCAGGCTGCGCAGCCGCTCGCTCTCCTTTGCCGCCTCGCTGCGGGCGGCATCCTCCAGCGCCTGCGCCCGGTCAATGGATATGGAGACGAGGCCGCCCAAGGCCTCCAGTGTCTCGTCGGAGAGTATAGTGGGCGCCAGCAGCAGCACCCCGCGCGGCCGCACTCCGGTGCGCAGGGGGACCGCCAAGCCGTCACACGTCTTCAGTTGTGTCACGCGAGACAACAGCATCAACTCCTGGGGATGCTCACCGACGAGTGCCTCGTCCGCGGCCGACGTGGAGCGATAGAGCTGTTCTCCATCCGCCAGATAGAGAGCAATGAAGGAGGCGTTGGTCACCCTTGCGATCGAGTCCGGGACGGTGCGGAGCAGCTCGGCGACGTTCTCGGTCTGCAAGAGTTCACGGCTCAGTTGAAACAGTACTTCGACCTCGTGCTCCCGTCTTCGCGCCACGTGCGCCTCCTCCTGGATGCGGATGGATAGTCTGCTGGCGATGACAGAGGTGATGAGAAAGGCGAGCAGGGCAATCCAGTTTTGCGGGTCGGCGATCGTCCATGTGCCTACGGGCGGGAGAAAGAAGAAGTTGTAGCAAAGGGTCGCGGCAATGGAGACGACGACCGCGTAACGAAGCCCCCAGCGCACGGCCAGCGAGAGTGTGAGGAGTAGTAGAGTTAATGCGACCGTGGTCGGGTTTACATGGAGCCACAGACGGTAGATGGCTACAATCGCACCCAGAGCGCCTGCGGCGGCGATCCAACGGATTGGCGCAATCCAACGTTGAGGAACCACATGAGGATTCTACGAGCAGGGAAAATATCCCGCGCGTCTGCATAGGGATTGCCGGTTTCAACTTTGGAGGGCGCGATGCGCATTCTGGTCGTCGATGACGAACCACAGATCACTCGGGTGTTGCGTGCTTCGCTGGCCAGCAGCGGATATGAGGTATTGCTGGCACGGGATGGCATCGAGGCGTTCGATTTCTATCGCGAATCGGCTCCGGACCTGGTGATTACCGATCTCTCGATGCCGCGGATGGATGGGATTGAGCTCACGCGGGCGATACGCCAGATAGGCGATACGCCGATCATCGTTCTGTCGGTGCGTGAGCAGGAGACGATGAAGGTGGCGGCGCTGGACGAAGGAGCAGACGATTACATCACCAAGCCCTTCAGCATGCAGGAGCTTCTGGCCCGGGTCCGGGCGCAATTGCGGAAGTCCGCGAGGCAGCCGCAGGAGACGACTCAAGTTTCCGTCGGCGACTTCGAAATCGATACCGAGCAGCATAGCGTGCGGGTGCGCCAGCAGGAGGTGCATCTGACGCCCAAGGAGTTCGCGCTGTTGTTGTTCTTTGCCCGCAATCCCAGCCGGGTTCTCACGCACCGAACACTGCTGAAAGCCGTTTGGGGCGCGGCCGGTCAGGACCAGCCGGAGTATCTCCGCGTGCTGGTGGCGCAGCTCCGCAAGAAGGTGGAAGCGACCGCAGAGCCTCGTTACATTCTGAACGAGCCGTGGGTCGGCTATCGATTCGATCCCGATCCAAGCGCGATCGATTCGACGGACATTACAACTTCTTAACGCCTTAAAGACGGACTTCCTACTCTCGTCAGGCTTCTACTAAAGCCACGACACACAAAGCCCAGGCACACGGACGAAGACTCCGGTGTTTGGAGAGGGTCAGGAGGAATGTTCGTGTCAGATCTGTTTGGGCTGCTGGGCACCGTGCTCTGTTTTGCGGTGGCGCTCGCCTATATCCATGGGTGCCGCGCCCTGAAGAAGGGATCGTTATGAGTGAAAATGCGATCCTCTTGCTCATATCCGCCGCTCTGCTGGTCTATCTGGTCTACGCAATGCTGCGGCCGGAGAAGTTCTAGATGACAGTGAACGGCTGGCTGCAAATCGCCATATTCTTCTTCCTCATCCTGCTGACCGCGAGACCGCTGGGCCGATACATGACTCGCGTGTTTGAAGGGCGCAGGACGCTGCTCGATCCGATCCTGCTGCCGGTTGAGAAGCTTCTCTATCGCCTGAGCGGCGTGCACCGTGAGGAGGAGATGCGCTGGACCGAGTATGGCGCGGCGATGCTGATCTTCAGCCTGGTGACCGCGATGCTGACCTACGTGCTGGAGAGGACACAGCACATGCTGCCGTGGAATCCCCAACACCTGGCGAATGTATCTCCGGCGCTGGCATGGAATACAGCCATTTCCTTCACGACAAACACGAACTGGCAATTCTATGCGGGCGAATCGACCATGAGCTATCTGACCCAGATGCTCGGCCTGGCGACGCACAACTTCTGGTCCGCAGCGACCGGGATAGCGTTGGCGGTAGCGTTCATTCGTGGCATCGCGCGACGCGAAATGAAGACGCTGGGCAACTTCTGGGTCGACCTTACGCGGGCAACTCTGTGGGTTTTGCTGCCGATATCGGCGGTGCTGGCGCTGGTGCTGGTGTCGCAAGGCGTGATCCAGAATCTGCGCCCCTATGACACGGCGCAGGTGATCGAGCCGCAGACGGTGACGGCAACGGGGCCGGATGGTAAGTCCACGGCGACGATTGTCCGCACGCAAACCATCGCGCAGGGACCGGTGGCCTCCCAGGAAGCGATCAAGATGCTGGGCACCAACGGAGGCGGATTTTTCAACGCAAACAGCGCCCACCCATTTGAAAATCCAACTCCATTCAGCAACCTGGTGGAGATGTTTTCGATTTTTCTCATCCCAGCGGCTCTGACCGTGACCCTGGGGCAAATGACGGGTTCGCCACGCCACGGTTGGGCCGTCTTTGGCGCCATGGCGGTGCTGTGGTTTGCCGGCGTCTTCACCTGCTATTGGGCCGAAGCTCAGCCGAGCCCGCTCCTGCACGGCGTCGATCAGCGGGTTTCTCTGACACAGCCGGGAGGAAACATGGAGGGCAAGGAGGTTCGCTTTGGTATTGCGAACTCCGCGCTCTTTGCCACTGCGACCACGGATGCGAGTTGCGGCGCGGTTAACTCCGTGCATGATTCATTTACTCCGTTGGGCGGCATGGTGCCCATGGTCAACATCCTGCTGGGCGAGATCGTCTTCGGCGGCGTAGGAGCCGGGCTCTACGGCATGTTGATCTTCGTCATCATCTCGGTCTTCATCGCCGGCCTTATGGTTGGCCGCACACCGGAGTACCTGGGCAAGAAGATCGAAGCTTACGATGTCCAGCTATCGATGCTCTACCTGCTGATCTTTCCGCTCATCATTCTGAGCCTCTCTGCGATTTCGGTTCTGGCTCCGAGCTTCGGCCTATCGGCGTTGACGAATCAGGGGCCGCACGGACTCTCCGAAATCCTGTATGCATACGCATCGTCCACCGGGAACAACGGGTCGGCATTCGCCGGCTTGAATCCGAACACCTGGTTCAAGATCACGCTGGGCATTGCGATGTTCGCCGGGCGCTTTCTGATGATCGTGCCCATGCTTGCCGTTGCCGGCAATCTGGCCGGCAAGCGGTGTGCTCCAGCCTCCGCCGGCACCTTTCCCGTCACGACGCCACTCTTTACCGCACTGCTCACCAGCGTGATCGTTATCGTTGGCGCACTCACCTTTGTTCCCGCGCTGAGCCTCGGGCCGGTCCTCGAGCACCTGCTGATGCAGGCCGGGCGGGTTTTCTAGCGTTTCGAGTTCATACATGGATAACTTTGTGGGTTCTGGAAAATCACGCCGTTCGGTCATGAACGCGGCCATCGCGCGCCGCGCCGCAGTGGATGCCTTGCGCAAGTTGAATCCGGTTGCGATGATGCGCAACCCGGTGATGTTTGTCGTGGAGGTGGGAAGCGTCCTGACTACGACGCTCTTGATCCTGGATAGCATGCACCGGCATGGAAGTCCGAAGTTTGACTTGCAGATCACGCTTTGGCTCTGGTTTACGGTGCTCTTTGCGAACTTCGCCGAGGCCATGGCGGAAGGCCGAGGCAAAGCACAGGCAGATGCTTTGCGGCAGGCGAAATCGGAGACAACCGCGTATCGCATCCGCTCCGGAGCAACGGAAGAGGTGCCGAGTTTACAGCTTCGCGCACAGGATCTGGTTCGGGTATCTGCCGGCCAAATGATTCCGGGCGACGGTGAGGTGGTGGACGGCGTCGCCTCGGTAGACGAATCAGCAATTACCGGAGAATCTGCGCCCGTCATCCGTGAAGCCGGCGGCGATCGCTCGGCGGTGACCGGCGGCACACGTGTGTTGAGCGATGAGATCATCGTTCGCATCACCTCCAACCCAGGGGAAACCTTTCTCGATCGCATGATCGCTCTGGTCGAAGGGGCAGAGCGTCATAAGACACCGAATGAGATCGCGCTGAATATTCTGCTGGCTGGTCTCACGATTATCTTTCTGCTTGCCGTGGTCACGCTGCAGCCGTTTGCTATCTACTCGGGTGCACCGCAAACGGTGTTTGTGCTGGTGTCGCTCCTGGTCTGCCTAATCCCGACCACCATCGGCGGCCTGCTTTCCGCCATCGGTATCGCGGGCATGGACCGATTGGTGCAGCACAATGTGCTGGCCACGAGCGGACGTGCAGTGGAGGCAGCTGGAGACGTAAACA
>DASQRJ010000478.1:0-2333 GCA_035642955.1 Acidobacteriaceae bacterium | reverse complement strand
GAGATGCCCAACGGCGTCACGCTGCGGCTTGAGTGCAGCGGGCAGGATGTGGAGCTGGTGTCGGCGATGATCGTAACTCTGGGACGCTGCGATGTTCCGGCTGGCCGCTGATGTACAAGTTTACCTGCATCGCGAGGCGATTGACGAATTGGCATAAACGGCCTTGCGATCCTGGTCGAGCAGGCGATGCATCTGGATCCTTTCCGGCGCGCAGTGTTTGCCTTCTGTAACCGGCGCCGCGACCGGATCCGGCTGTTGTTTTACGACCGCTCAGGGTTCTGGCTGATGATGAAGCGGCTCGAGGCTGATCGCTTTGCCTGGCCGCGTGGGTCGCAGCAGGCGGTGGTGAGGCTATCGACCGAACAGTTGCATTGGTTGCTCGAGGGCATCGACATCGAGGCGGTGCGGCGGCATCCGGCGCGGCAGTATCTGAGTGTGGGCTGACCGTCCGGGGGTACTGCGGCGACGTTGTTGAAGGGCGTAGATTGTTCTGGACAAGGTGGGTGGGTTTCGATTCAAGGATTCGATGAATCGCACCGCCACAGCCGAGGAGTTGAAGGCGCTCATCGCGGCGCACGCAGCCGAGATCGCTGCGCTGAAGGCCGAGAACGAGAAGCTAGCGCAACGCGTCGTGCATCTTGAAGAGCAGTTGCGCCTGGAGCGCTTGCATCGCTACGCGCCACGCAGCGAGAAGCTGACGGAGCGTATCTTCAACGAAGCCGAGCAGGCCGCCGCCGAAGGCGAGGAAACCGATGATGTCGAGGCGGCTCCCATTGCGGACACGGGGTTGCCGGACGCGGAGAAGCCGGAGCCGAAGAAGCGGGGCCGCAAGCCGTTGCCTGAAGATCTGCCGCGCGAGCGCGTCGAGCATGACCTGTCCGAAGACCAAATGGCCTGCCCGTGCTGCCGGAACCGGATGCACCGGATGGGCGAGACCATGAGCGAGCAGCTGCATATCGAAGTGAAGGCGACGGTGTTGCAGCATGTGCGGTTCAAATATGCCTGCCGCCACTGCGAGCGCACCGCGCTGCACACGCCGATCGTGACCGCGCCGATGCCGGCACAGCCCTTGCCGGGCAGCGTCGCCACGCCATCCACGCTGGCACTCGTGCTTGCCAACAAATATGTCGACGGCACCCCCTTGTATCGTTTGGAGCAGGCGCTGGCGCGGGCGAACGTCAGCATCAGCCGCGGTGCACTGGGCAACTGGGTGATCCGCTCGGTCGATCTGCATTTGCTGCGGCTGTATGAGGCGCTGAAGCAAAACCTCAGGTCGCAGCCCCTGGTCCACGGCGACGAAACCTGGGTTCAGGTTCTCAAGGAGGATGGCCGGGACGCGCAGGCCAAGTCCTTCATGTGGGTCTACCGCAGCGGCCGGGACAGCGAGCAGCCGATTGTCGTGTTCGACTATCAGCCCGGACGTGGCCAGCAGCATCCGCAGGCCTTTCTGGGCGACTACCGCGGCCTGTTGATGAGTGATGGCTATGATGCCTGGCGCACGCTGGACGGCGCGATCCATCTCGGCTGCATGGCACATGCCCGACGCAAGTTCACCAACGCGCTGAAGGCGAGAAAGAAACCCGGTGGCCCTCCGTTGCAGGCGCTCAAGTTCTTCGAGGCCCTGTACGAGGTCGAGAGACTGGCACGGCAAACGCCGGGCGAAGGCGAAACACGCGCCGATTACACCTTGCGTCTGCGACAGCAGCACAGCCTGCCGGTATTGGCCGCCTTCAAGACATGGCTCGATGACCTGGCGCCGAAGGTCCTGCCCGAAAGCTTCACCGGAAAGGCGATCTCCTATGCACAAAACCAATGGGACTATCTGATACGCTACACCAGCAACGGCCTCGCCCCGATCGATAACAACCTTCTCGAACGCGACATCAGACCTTTTGTCACCGGAAGAAAATCCTGGCTCTTCAGTGACACCGTTGCGGGCGCCAAGGCGAGCGCCGTGATCTATAGTCTGGTGCTCACATGCCGCGCCTGCGGCGTCGAGCCCTATGACTGGCTACGCCACGTTCTCGCCGAATTACCTCGGCGCCCAACCGATGACGAGATCGAGGATCTGATGCCGTTCAACTTCGCCGAACGCGCTCCGAACCAAAACACCTGCTGACCTCGAAAGCAGCTCCTCTTTGCGACAATCGGGGCTCGCCTGATGGCGCCATTGCGATCCACCCGAAGGCTCTCGCCGAGCATGCAGCGAAAATCGCGCTTACCGAAGTTCGACCTCCAGCGGGATGGATGTGAAGCGCGTCACTGTCCTTAAGTTCGCCCTGGAGTTCCCTCTTGGGCCGAAAACATTCTGGAGGATCGCTGTCGTGGGACTC
>DASQRJ010000477.1:0-2231 GCA_035642955.1 Acidobacteriaceae bacterium | reverse complement strand
GGGACGGCGGACAGTGAGGCAGGCGGCGGATGTGGGCGATCGCGCGAGTTTGATCGCGCTGCGCGAGCGGGTCGCCAAAGAGCTGGGAGCGGTGGATGTGCTGGTGAATTGCGCAGGACGCATCCGGCGCGTGCCGACGCTTGAGATCGAAGAGACGGAGTGGAACTCGATTGTCGATACGAATCTGACCGGCACGCTGCGCGGATGCCAGGTGTTTGCGCCGCAGATGCTGGAGCGCGGGGCGGGACGGATCATCAATATCGCTTCGCTGAACAGCTTCGTTTCATTTCACGAGGTGGCTTCGTACGCAGCGAGCAAGGCGGGGGTTGCGGCGTTGACGCGCTCGCTGGCGGTGGAGTGGTCGCGGCGCGGCGTGCTGGTGAATGCGATTGCGCCGGGCGTCTTTCGTACGGCGCTGAATCGGCAGTTGCTGGACTCGACGCCGCGCGGGCAGGAGTTGCTGATGCGCACGCCACTGGGGCGCTTTGGGAAAGTGGAGGAGCTGGTAGGGGCTGCGGTGTTTCTGGCTTCCGAGGCTGCGAGCTATGTGACGGGCGTGGTGCTGCCGGTGGATGGCGGGTTTCTGGCTTCGGGTGTAAATCAATAGGACTGGCCGTCCGGGCAAAAGCACCTGCGGCGCATGTAGAGAAGCGGCTTCCGCTGGTTGCCTGCCGCTGATAATGGTGGATCCAACGACGTATCCGCTTCGCTCACCTATCGACATCATGTTTGCATGAAACTTGGTACGCGATAGAGCACCTCATCTCGCGGCTATGGTCGTAAGCCTTGCTTTTTCGTAAAGACTCGCTGCCAGAGCGGTGCGCCCCAGGTGGTGATGGCGAGCAGGGTTCCGAAGAGTATGACGACGTCGATGCTTTCGCGGCCTTGCTTTGACCAGTAGGCCATGGCGTCGAGATTGACCCAGAGCGCGAATTCGTCGAGCGTGAGTGCTGCGCCGACGCCGTAACTGATGGCGAGAAGGCGGCTGAGGAAGATGGACCCGGGCGTGGAGCCGGTGCCGACTTCAGCGAGGGAGGCGTGGCCGGTGATGAGCAGCAGCAGGATGCCCCAGACCAGATGGTGGATGTGGCGGCCGCCCAGCTCTACGTAGCCGAAGGGGCCGATGTGATGGGTGATGGACGCGACCAGCAGACGCACCATAAGAAAGGTGATGAAGAAGCTGACCGAGGCCAGGAAGAGACGGCGATGGGGCCGGTCGGGAATCTGCTGATGGATGAAGTGGCCGAGCTTGGTTAGATGGAGCAGCAACAGTAGGACGGCGGCGATAAGGGCGGCGAAGCTGAGAAGGATCCACGATCCGGCAAGGTGCATGGATCAGGATTATGCGGCGACGGTGACGCGGAAGCAATGGCCGTCTGACAAAGGGCCCGCATGAAGCGCGGCTCATCGATGTCTGGGCTGGATGCCTGGGTTGCTCAACGCCCGAATCCAATAGCGCGAATCCAATAGACTGATTCGCATGGCAACGCCGCCTCTGCATCCGTGGGAAAAGGTACCGCGCCAAAGGCCAGCGCATGGCCGAGCGAAGCAGTTCTGGCAGCGGGTGACCGAGGGCATGGAGCTGAATCAGCTGTGGTCGCAGTTCCGCAAGGATGCGAGTTCCGGCTATCGGCTGTATTCGCAGGATGTCGATCCCACGCGGATCGAAGGCGCCTCGCGCCGCAAACACTTTTTTCACATGGCGAAGCAGTTCTTCTGGGCGATCGTCGAAAAGCTGACCCCGGCACGGCGTGTCCTGCTGCTGCTGGCGTTGGTGCTGATCATCGTGCCGGGCGGTGAGTGGACGGTGATCACCAAGTCGCATGAAGTGAAGGTCTTTGCTTTGGATTTTCACTTCTATGGCGGACTGCTGATGTTCCTTCTGCTGGTACTAGAGGTCGCCGACCGCGTGGTGATGAAGCGCGATCTGCAGATTGCCAAAGAGATTCAGGCGTGGCTTCTGCCGGCGCAACCACCGGCTGTGCCTGGCCTGGAGATTGCATTCGCCACGCGCCCGGCGAACACGGTAGCGGGAGACTATTACGACGTCTTTGCGAGTTCATCCGGAGATGCGGGAACGCCGACCTTCCTGATGGCGGTGGCCGATGTGGCCGGCAAGAGCATTCCGGCGGCGATGCTGATGGCAACGTTCCAGGCCAGCCTGAAGACGCTCAGCAGCACGCACGGTCCCTTGACGGAGCTGGTGGCGGGAATGAATCGGTATGCATGCA
>DASQRJ010000476.1:0-2754 GCA_035642955.1 Acidobacteriaceae bacterium | reverse complement strand
TACACCCTCAGCGGCGATATTGAAAAGAATCAGCTCTATGGGACGGTGGGGCAGCCGCGCGTGGGCCTGGCCTATTTTCCGGTGCGGCCGGGCGCGGGCATTGCGCATGGCACCAAGCTCACCTTCAACTTCTCCAAGGGCATTCAAGAGCCGGATCTGAACTCGCAGCTCGGATCGCTGCAGGGAATCCTGGAGCAGTATGGTTATGCCGATCTGATTGCGAAATACAATGTGCATCCGATCGGCGGCGAGACCAGCCGGAGTTACGACGGCGGAGTCGAGCAGACCTTCTTCAATGAGCGACTGCTCATGAAGGCGCTCTATTTTCATAACGAGTTCGGGAATCAGATCGAGTTTGTGGATGGGCTGACCTTGCCGCTGCTCGGCGTCAATCCGACCGTGGCGCAGACCATCGAAAACGTATTCGGCGGGGCGAGCCTGAACTCGTTGGCGTTTCGCGCACAGGGCGCAGAGGTCGAACTGCAAGGGGAGATCAGCTCGCATATCTTTGCCCGCGGCGGCTATACGTATACCGACGGCGTGACGCAGCGATCGTTTTCTTCCGATGCCATTGGGCCGCAGGAGAACCCGTTCTTTCCCGGCGTGGAGCTGGGAATCAACTCGCCGCTGATCGGCGCGCGGCCCTTCCGTCGCGCACCGCATGTGGGCTTTGCCGGCGTGACATATACAGCGTCGAAGTGGTTCCTGCAGGTGCAGGGAAGCTTCGCCAGCCGCAGCGACGACTCGACGTTCCTGTCATCGTTCGACAGCCTGGCGGGGGATAACTCACTGCTGCTGCCGAATCGCAATCTCGACTCCGCTTACGCGAAGGTGGATCTGGGCGGCAGCTATCAGTTGAAGCAGTGGATTGGCGTATACGCGCAACTCGACAACCTGGTGAGCGACCAGCACATCGGGCCTATCGGCTATCCGTCGCTCCCGTTCACCTTCCGAACCGGGATGCGGTTCGCCATCGGCCATACGAAGAAGTAGATACACCGCTACTCGTTGCGCAGTGCGACCGAGGGTTGCATTCGCGCGGCGCGGAGTGCGGGGAGCAGCGCCGCCACCATCGCTGCGATGAGCAGCACGACCGCAGCACCGGCAATGGAGGAGACGCTGCCGCCTGACATGGCCGCAAAGAAGTGCGTGAGCGTGCGCTGCGCGACGACCACCAGTACCACGCCGACGCCGAGCCCGGCGGCAAGCAGCGGCAGGATGCGGCGCGCGATGAGATAGGCGATGTCCACGCGATTCGCGCCGAGCGCCATGCGCACGCCCACCTCTACCGTGCGCTGGGTAGCGAGGAAGCTGAGCAGGCCGTAGATGCCGATGGCGGCAAGGAAGAGCGCGAGTCCGCCGAAGAGGGAGAGCATCCAGACCAGCAGATGGCGTGGCGCGAGGGATGCGTCAACGAGCGCGCTGAGCGGCGTCACGTCGTAGAGTGCTTCAGCGCCATCGGCGGCATGGACGGCATCGGTCATTGGGGTGCTCAGGCTTTCAGCGTCCCCTGCAGAGCGCGCGACGAAGGTGATCTCGCTGGCCGGTTGCTGGAAGAAAGGCTTATAGATGACACCCTTGTTTTCGTCGACCTCGAGTGAGTCGCGGCGGGTGTGGGCGACGATGCCGACGATCTCAGCCCATTGGTCGTGCGAACCGAAGCGAAGGCGCTGGCCGATGGGGTCCTGGTGCGGCCAGTAGGCCTTCGCCAGAACATCGTCAATCACGGCGACAGGCTGCGTGGCGGCGGTATCGCCGCTGGTGAAGAAGCGGCCGCGCAGCAGGGGTATCTGCATGGTTGCGAGGAGACCAGGCGTGGCCCAGCGTTTGTCTGCGTGGGGGCCAGGCTGGTTGGGGAGTATGGGCAGGTTTTCGATGTTGAAGCTGCCGGATGGTTTCTCCGAGGTGCCGAAGGGCAGCGGGAAGATGGCCGCAGCGTCCTTCACTCCGGGTTCCTGACGTAGACGGGCGAGCACATCGTCGACAAAGACACTGCGGCGGGCTTCGTTGTCGCGGTACTGTGTGCTGGTGAGCGTGACCGAGCCGGTCATGACGCCGGCGGGGCGGAAGCCGGGATCGACCTGCTGCAGACGCAGGAGGCTGGAAAGGAACATGCCCGTGCCGGCGACCAGCAGGAAGGCGATAGCCATCTCGCTCGAGACCAGGATGGCCCGCAGGCGCTGCTTGCCGGAGCTGCCGGTGCTGATGCGGACAGACTCGGCGAGGCGAAGCGAACGTCCCTGGCGCAGAACGCTCCACACCGGCGCCATGCCGGCGCAGAGCGCGGAGAGCAACCCGATGGCCGCCGCGGCGAGGAGCAGGCGCAGATCGGTATGGACGGAGAAGCCGGCTGCGAGGTCGTGCGGGATGGCGCTCAGAATAAGGCGGCCGAGCAGCGGTCCGGCGAAGACGCCGAGCACGGTTGCGAAGCCGGCGAGCAGCAGCACCTCGCTGATGAAGAGCGAGGCAATCTGCGAGCGGGATGCGCCGAGCGCGATGCGGAGCGCGAGTTCGCGAGAGCGTGCCGAGGCGCGCGCCAGGAAGAGCCCGGCCACGTTGAGGCAGGCGATGAGCAGGACGCCGCCCACGACGGCGAACAGTGCGATGAGGGGCTTGCGCAGGTCGCCGGCTGCATCGTTGGTCCACGGCTCGGCGAACATGCTCCATCCGGCGCTTTGGCCGAAGCTGCCGGAGCCCTCGCGGCGAATCTGCTCAAGGTGTTTTTGATTGATCGCGGCGTTGAATTGTGCGACC
>DASQRJ010000475.1:0-4252 GCA_035642955.1 Acidobacteriaceae bacterium | reverse complement strand
GAGTGACCGATCAAGATATGCGTAGCGCCAGCCGCGACCAGCATGGGGGCCGAGATCTCGCCGGTGAAGGCGCCTTCGTCGGCGAAATACATGTTCTGTGCGCCCACACGCAGGGCCGAGCCCTGCGCCGCGTCCAGCGCGGCCGGAAGATCAATCGCGGCCGGGAAGATCGCCACTTCGGCGGTGGCGGGAAGTGGGGTTTCGAGAAAGGTGGTGACGAAGGAGCGAGCCTCGGCAGGGGTCTTGTACATCTTCCAATTTGCGGCGAGCAGGGGAATACGCATGGTTCCTTTCGTGCGATGCAGGGATGAAATCAAATAGCGAACCGCTGGTTTGTTGCTAGTCGCGGTGGGAGATGGCTTTGATCTGCGGGACAACGCCGGGTTGGCGCCCGCGTGAAATGGGGACCACCTTGGCCTTGCGCGGGCGCGACTTGGTCTCCTGCGTTCCCCAATAGTTCGCAATGGAGTAGCTCTGTCCATCAGGGAAGCTACGGTCGAGACTGGTGCCCAGCCCCACACCGGCAAGCAAGCCGCAGAGACCAGCGACGACGAGAACGACACTCTGGACGATGCCGGAAGCGACAGAGTGCTGGAGGTGCCCGTGCTCGATCCAGCGCAGGAGGTGCTGTTCCGCAGAGATGCTGATGCCACCGCAAACGACGAAACCGAGCGGCGCCAGCATAAGCCTGTAGCGCCACGGATGCAGGGAACGGATGAAGGTCCCAGCGAAGCCTGCGATGATGAATGCCACGACGCCGCTGAATAGTATTACGGCGTTCAGCAAAAAAACTGAAGGCACGGCAAAATCCCTCACGCCCTCGGGGGAAAGGACAACTAGCAGCTTACGGCTTCTTACGCAATGCTTCAACCCCGGGAAGCACTTTCCCTTCGAGGAACTCAAGCGAAGCGCCCCCGCCTGTGGATATGTGGGTAATTCGATCCGCGACTCCAGCCTGCTTGACGGCCGAGACCGAATCGCCCCCACCCACGATGGAAACCGCGTCACGGTTGCCTGCCACGAGCTCTGCAATGGCGACGGTGCCATGTGCGAATGCCGGCATTTCAAAGACCCCCATGGGTCCGTTCCACACAATGGTGCTGGCCTCCGCAATCTCCCGGGCGAAGAGATCCACGGTCTTTGGCCCAATATCCAGCCCCATCCACTCCGCAGGGAAGGGCTCGTCGCCCTCGACGACCTTGGTCTTTGCATCGGGGGCGAACTTATTGGCCAGCACATGGTCGACCGGCAGATGAAAACGCACGCCGCGCTTCTTGGCGGCGGCCACCGCCTGGCGCGCAACGTCGAGCTTGTCGGCTTCGACCAGGGATTTGCCCACTTCCAAGCCCTGAGCTTTGAGGAAGGTGTAGGCCATGCCGCCGCCGATGAGGATGGCATCGACTTTGGTCAGCAGATTATCGATGACCTCAATTTTGTCGGAGACCTTCGCGCCACCCAGGATCGCGATGAATGGTTTGGCCGGGTTGGTCAGGGCTTTGCCCATGTAGTTCAGTTCCTTCTCCATGAGAAGGCCGGCTACGGCATGTTGTGCGAAGTGAGTGATGCCCTCAGTGGAAGCATGCGCGCGATGCGCAGAGCCGAAGGCATCGTTCACATAGATCTGGCACAAGCCAGCAAGTTTCCTCGCGAACGCAGGATCGTTTGCTTCCTCTTCGGCGTAGAAGCGGAGATTTTCGAGCAGGAGCACCTTGCCGTCTTCGAGCTTGTTGGCGAGCTCGCGCGCCAGGTCGCCAACGCAATCCGGTGCGAAGGCGACATTGACCTGCTCACCAATGGAGTGGTCCAGCATGACGCGGAGCCGATCCACAATGGGCCGCAGGCTGTACTTCGGGTTCAGTTTGCCCTTGGGACGGCCGAGGTGCGAACAGAGGATGACCTTGCCGCGGTGACGAAGAACGAACTCGATGGTTGGCAGGGTCTCGCGAATGCGGGTGTCGTCGAGGATTTCGGTCCCGTCTTCGGAGAGCGGCACGTTGAAGTCAACGCGGATCAGCACATGCTGGTGCTGCAGTCGATTTGTGCCTTCGGTGAGACTGCGGATGGAAGGGATGTGCATGATTTGCAGATTATCTTTCTGCGCCATCGAGAATCGCCTCGGCTTCAATCTCGATACGCCATGAGGGGTTGAGGAGTGCGGCGACAACGACCATGGTCGCGGCGGGGCGGATAGCGCCAAATAGTTCGCCGTGGACTTTGCCGACGGCCTCCCAGTCTTCCGCATGCGTCAGGTACATGCGGGTGCGTACGATGTCGCGCAGCGTGGCGCCGGCCTCGGCGAGCGCCTGTTCCACGATCTTGAAGATATGACGCGTCTGATCTTCGACGGAGGCCTGGTCTGCACCGACGGGACCAGTACCGGAGACATGCACGGCGTTTCCAATGCGGACGGCGCGGGAGAAACCAATCCGCGGCTCGAAAGGGGAACCACCCGAGATGTTTTTTCGTTGCGGCATGGCGTAAGCAATGAAAGGCGAGAAGCCAGTGCGTTGCGAAACGATCACAGGGATTCGCCTGTGTCTTCTATTGCATACCTTCCAATAACAGAGCGCCAGGGAAGTCGTGCGGCTGGCGCTCTGCTACTTGCAGTGATCGCAAAGGCACGCGTTCTAAAGTCCCTTCTTCTCCAAAAAGACGATCAGATCGCGCACCCGGTTCGAATAGCCCCACTCGTTGTCGTACCAGGAGATGACCTTCACCATGTTGCCGATCACCTTGGTAAGCGGCGCGTCGATGATGGAAGAGAGCGGGTTGCCCTTGTAGTCGGCGGAGACGAGTTCGTGCTCTTCCACGCCGAGGATGCCCTTCAGCGAACCGGCGGCGTGCTTCTTCAGCGCGTCATTGACAATCTGAACACTCACCGGCTTTTCGACGGTGACCGTCAGGTCAACCACCGAAACGACCGGAGTAGGTACCCGCAACGAGAAGCCATCCAGCTTGCCTTTGAGCTGCGGCAGCACCAGGTGCAGGGCCTTGGCGGCGCCCGTGGATGTGGGAATGATCGAGAGGGCGGCGGCGCGGGCGCGGCGGAGATCCTTGTGCGGGAAGTCGAGTGTGACCTGGTCGTTGGTATAGCTGTGGATGGTATTCATCAGGCCGTTGATGATGCCGAATTCTTCATCCAATACTTTCGCTAATGGCGCCAGGCAGTTGGTAGTGCAGGAGGCATTGGAGATGACATGGTGCGCCTTGGGGTCGTACTTGTTCTCGTTCACGCCGAGGACCACCGTGAGGTCGTCATTGGTGGCGGGAGCCGAGATGATGACCTTTTTCACCGTGCCCTGCAGGTGCGCCTTGGCCTTGGTGGCGTCGGTGAAATGACCGGTGGACTCGACAACTACCTGGGCGCCCACGGATGACCAGTCGAGCTTGGCGGGGTCGCGCTCGGCAAAGACCTTGATCTTCTTGCCGTCCACAGCGATGAAATCTTCGCCGGCGGTGATGTCGTGAGGCAGGTTACCGAGGATGGAGTCGTACTTGAGCAGGTGCGCCAGGGTGCTGGGCGAGGTGAGATCGTTGACAGCGACAAATTCGAGATCGGATTTACCAAGTGACGCGCGAAAAACGTTGCGGCCGATGCGGCCGAAGCCGTTGATGCCTACCTTCACAGCCATCTAAATATGGTCTCCTCAGAGGGGGTCATGGAAGTGTCGCGAAAGAGGATCTTTCCCTCAATCCAGCGCTGCAAATGCCGGCAACACTGCGTAATGTTCACGGTTTCCATCTCCGATGCTAGCACCTCAGGTACGGCCGAACGGGAGTGTTGCACACTTATTGCGACAGAGGCGTGACCTGTGTACGATCCACGTAGGCGCGTGTGGATGCGCCGATAGACCGATGAGACGACGTTCCAAGCGCGCCCCGAATCTCTCCGAGCAAACTGGAAAAATTGGCCAGGAGCTGCCCGCGAACCAGCCCGCGCCCTTACAGCCCAATTACGCCAGCGCGGATTACACGCCTCCTTCAACCCAACCGCCGCAGACGAAACCCGCCCGTGCGAAGGCGAGCGAACTAGAGAAGCCACTGCCTGTGTTGGGCCGTGATCCGGACGATGCGTCCCATGAGAGCGATGCCGCCGCCGACGATACGACGGTCCCATCCGCATCGGATCAGCCGATCCCCGAAGGCAAATTGATTCTTGAGACCCAGCCGGAATCGCCCTCCGCGGTGCCGCCTGAGGCAAGCGGCGGAGCGCGACCGTCGCGTGGCTTCGTAGTGCTGACGATTGGGCTGC
>DASQRJ010000474.1:0-3399 GCA_035642955.1 Acidobacteriaceae bacterium | reverse complement strand
GGAGGATAGAGCTCACCTTTATCATCGTCGCCACCGGAGTTCATGCCATCTTCATGAATCGCGTCCGCAGTCAGGGGGGCCGAAGTTCCTGTCATTTTCGTAAGCTCGCCTTGCAGACTGGCAATACGAGCCTCCGTTTCGCGCACCCGGACATTGCCATCGCCATAAATCTGGCGCAGGGATTGGAGGCCCGACTGTTCGACCAGGAGCTCCGCCTGCACGCGCGCACCGGCATCGACCATGGCGCGGGTCTGCTCCTTAATATCGATAGCGCTGGTCTTGCTCGAGAACTGGCTTAGCTGCAGTTCGGCATCTTCGAGACTTCCCTTCACTGCATTCAGACGCTTCTCGATAAACACTCGCTCCCGATGCGCCGTCGAAGTACTGGTGCTGGTGAGGAGACGGTTCAGTTCGTCAAGATATCCCTGGGCCAGATCTCGAGCGCGGACACGGCTTTGATCCTCCACAGCAATTGTGATCACGCCACTCTTCTTGTTTTGTGTGATCTTGGTGGCTCGCCCAAGATGCTTGGCCGCATCAATGCGATAGCGCTTGTGATAGACCCGCTGCAGATTGAACCGGTCAATGAGGTGACCGCTGACGGTTCCGCTCTCCAACAGATCAATGTACAAATCGGTAGAGGTGTGTGCGCCCAGAAGTCCACTTGCCAGGCTGCCCAATGCCCCCAGGCCGCCGGAATGTCCGCTTAGTGCAGCCAGCAGCGCAGCGCCGCCGGAACCCTGCTGATCGGGCGGCATGATGCTCGCGGTGGACTTGTATTCCTTGGGCATGGTAAACGCAATGACGAGGCTTACCAGCAGAGAAATTGCCGTAACCCGTGCCAGCATGCGGCGATGCTTCCAAAGCAACATGGCGCGGATTGCCCAGGTTGGCTCCTGGCCAATCCGCAGCGTCTCCTCCAGTTCCAAGGTCGAAAGGACTGAGTCGGGAATCATTGTCTTAGCCTCCTAACCGAGACACGAGGCTGCGTCCCGTCCTGCAGGTCGGAGAAGGCGGCGGCGTGAAGAATGAGGGTCATCATGAAGCTCATCGCAAGCAGTGAAAAAATCTTCAACATAGAAAATGGCGCGCCTACAGCGCTGCTGCCGCCACACCGGCACTGAGCGCAAACGACCCAACAAGCTGCCCGGTGGTCAGGAGGTTTCTCCAGAACAATGAGGCGCCGATGATCTTTTGCGGCACGACAACGACATCGCCTGGATTGAGTTTGGTTGAAAGAACGTCGCCCTCGAACCAACTTCCCGAGTGACGGCCAACGACGGTGCCATTTGCGTGAATGATGAATATTTCCTTTCGGTTGGCCGTTGCGTTGGTTCCACCGGCGCGGCTGAGATACCAAGCGGCGGTTTTATCCGGCGTGAAGGTGAGAGCGGTTGCGTTGTAGACCTGGCCGCTCACGAGCACGAAGCCGGGCCGCTTCGGAATCGTCAGCACGTCGCCGCGGCGCAGCTGGATGTCGGCAGGGGTATTCGCCCAACTGTCAATATTGGCGCTGATATGAATCACCAGGCGACCGGTAGGCGGATGATTCTTCAGATCGGCAATCACCTGCTCCTGCTGGGCCTTGATGAGCTGCAAGCCTGCGCCGCCGCTGCTGCCTGCGACGGCGGGTGAAAGCCGTGCCGCCGCCGAGTTTGTCTGGATCTGCCGAATCAGCTCTTCACGGCTCTGCTGCTCAAGTTCACGCACCTGGACCCGGGTGAGCACAGCACCCATCGGATAGGCAGTGGGCAAAATGCCTCCCGCTCTCCGCAAGACCGAGCTGAGACGCTCACCATCCTTAAATCCGTAGCTGCCCGGAAATCCGACCTGGCCCTTGATCGTTACCGACTCACCCATGTCATTCCAACTGGTGATCTGATGAATGGACAGGATGTCTCCCGGCTTGAGGGGAACGTCGGCGTGCGGGTCGGACCCGGAAACCGCAACTCCGATTGGCAAGGTCGCAAGCTGTTCAACGAGGCGATTGCCGTTGCTCAATTCATAGCTGGTGAGATCGGCGCTATCCAGCAGAGCGTCCCGCTTGAAACCGCCCGCCATGCGGACGAGTCCCGCAGCAGTCATGCCGTTGGACATCGCATACGTGCCGGGCCGCAACACTTCACCACGGATCGTGACCTTCGGAGCATCCACTTGGTAACGTCCGAATATCCGGATGGTATCGAAGGGATGCAGGTCAATATTGGCGCTTCCAGCCAGCACATCGGGAACGTTGAAGTTGATGGTCTCGGCATGCAGATCGGGCGGAGCGAGCCGGACAATTTCCGCACGGTCCGCAGGCTCGGGCAGCATGTCCCGATAGCTGTGAAGCACGTCGCTGAGGTGCATGCCGTCGCTATAGGGCAGACGTCCGGGACGAACGACATGGCCCGCGAGGTAAATGGCCTGGTGGCTGTACGGCAGGATCGGATCCACGCGAATCCGGTCTCCATCCTCGACCTGGAAATCGTTGATCGCATCCCGGTCAGCCTGTTGGCTTTGTGCGCCGTGATCGTGCAGCGTCATCGTTACGCGTTGATGGTTGGCGTCGATGCGGTCAATCCTGATGTGGCTGAGCGAAGCTGCCGCGGTAAATCCGCCCGCGTCCTCGATAACTGAGGCGAGCGTTGTTTCTCCCGCCTTGAGCTCATAGATCGCTGGACGTTTGACAGCGCCAGATACCGCGATCTGGCGACCGGCGGGCGGCACCAGCAGAGTATCCCCGCTCTCAAAGGGCACGCTGCCGTTCCGTATACCATGCAGCAGAAAGTCGTAGAGGTCGATGCTCTCAACGAGCTGCTTGCCGCGATAGTGGAGTGCCGTTCGCAGCGAGCCCACCGGCGTCGGGCCGCCGGCGGCATAGAGCGCACTCAGGGGAGTAGCCAGCGCGCTAATGTCGTAGCCACCCGGCCGCTGCACATCGCCAACCAGGTAGACGCGCACCGAACGCAGGCGCGAAACGGTAACCGCGACCTGCGCATTGCGGAACTGTTGCTTCAGGTCACTACCGATCAGGCTCTCCGCCTGCCCGAGAGCTAGCCCCGCAATTTGGATCGATCCCGCTTCAGGGAGAAAGATGCGACCGTCACGGTCGACGCTACGGGTAATCCTCTGGGTCACTCCTCCCCACAGATTGATCGTCAGCGTATCTCCGATTCCAACGATGTAGTCCGGCCCCAGGGGCACATCAAGGGGAGTGCCCTCGCTCGAGACTCCGTTCGCAACTGCAGAAGTGGTGCGATTTGTGAATACCTCCGATCCAAACCGAGTTAGCCGGGTAGTCTGGTTGGGGATCTGCGTGTAGAGATCGCGCATCGACTGCAGATTGTAGGGAGCGGGGCGACGGAGAACTCTCGGAGAGTCGGTTGACGCGTTTACCTGATCGTGACGCCGACGGTT
>DASQRJ010000473.1:0-5668 GCA_035642955.1 Acidobacteriaceae bacterium | reverse complement strand
GGCCGTGGACGACGCAGAGCAGGCGGCGGCAAAGCACCCCTGAATCGGGCAATTTCGACCGGTTGGCAACGGAACGTTAGCGGCGTATCATAGCCATAGACGCGTTTGCTCCGTACGTGAAGGCACCGGCGGAGGAGATGGGTGGGCGAAAGCCCACCTTTTTCTTGCAGCGAACGTAGTGCAATCGACCATGCCCCTGGACCTCGACAAAATTCGCATGACGGCCGACCGCGTAGCCGGCAGTTACGGGCTGGAAGTTGTTGACGCCGAATTCGTTGGCGGGGGCAAGCATCGGGTCTTGCGGGTTTCGATTGAGAAAGATGCGGCTGGGCGGGCACGGCTGGCCGCCGAGGCGAAAGCAGCGGCCGAGCATGGCGAGGCAAACGAAGATGGGGCGCTTCCCGCTGCCGTACTGCGGGGTGAGCTGAGCACGGAGCACCTCTCCGGCGTCACTCACGAGGACTGCGAGCGATTCAGCCACGACTTCGGGACCGTGATCGACGTGGAAGACCTGGTTCCGGGCGCGGAGTACACGCTGGAGGTCTCCTCGCCGGGATTGGATCGCAAGCTAAGCCGGCCTGTGGACTACGAGCGCTTTCGCGGCAGCCTGGTGAAGCTGGAGACCTTTCAGCCGGTGGCAGGCAACCGCCATTGGCAGGGACGGCTGACGGCAGCGAGTGGGGGGAAGATCACGCTCGACCGTTCTGCCATCCAAGCGAAAGGGAAGGCGAAAGGGAAGTCGAAAGGAGCGGCGGCGGCAGCCGATGCGCTGGTCGACATCGAGCTGGCGAATATCGAGAAGGCGAATCTGATTCCCGAGCTGTAACGAACGTACCGAAAGCAGCAGACAAACGAGCCGTGTGACAGATACCGCGACGCGAGATGGAACTGAAGAGATTGAAAGAAGAGAAGGACAGAGACAGATGGCGAGTCAGCTATATCAGGTAATTGAAGGATTGAGCCGTGACAAGGGGATCGACCCGCAGATCGTGGTGACCGCGGTCGAGGACGCGATCGCACTGGCGACACGCAAGTATTACAAGACGCAGGAGAACATGCGTGCCGAGCTGGACAAGGAGACGGGCGAGATTCGCGCATATGTATACAAGACCGTCACCGCGACCGACGACGAGATTGAAGACGACCTGAACCAGATCGCGCTCGAAGAGGCGAAGGAGCTGGCGCCGGATGTCGAAGTGGGCGGCGAGATCCGCTACTACAAGCCTACCGACGTGCTGGGCCGCATCGCCGCGCAGATGGCCAAGCAGGTCATCTTCCAGAAGGTGCGCGAGGCCGAGCGCGACACGGTCTTCAACGAGTACGCGCATCGCACCGGCGAAGTGATGACCGCCATGGTGAAGCGGCTGGAGCTGCAGGACGTGATCTTCGACCTGGGCAAGGCCGAAGCCCGCATGCCGCGCCGCGAGCAGAGCCGGCTGGAGCAGTTCAGCGTGGGTGAGCGCGTGCGCGTCATCCTGCTGCGCGTCGATCGCGCCGCCAAGGGCCCGCAGGTGGTCGTCTCGCGCGCGGCGCCGGAGCTGGTGCAGAGCCTGTTCCAGAGCGAGGTGCCGGAGATCTACGACGGCACGGTCAACGTACGCGCGATTGCGCGCGAGGCCGGCGAGCGCACCAAGATCGCTGTACAGTCGCGCGACAAGGATGTAGACCCTGTGGGCGCCTGCGTTGGCATGAAGGGCATGCGCGTGCAGTCCATCATCCGCGAGCTGCGCGGAGAGAAGATCGACATCATCGAATTCTCCGATGAAGTGACGACCTTTGCCGAGAAGGCATTGCAGCCGGCCAAGGTCAGCCGCGTGAGCATCACCGACCTCACGGAAAAGCAGCTGGAAGTGATTGTCGATGACACCCAGCTCTCGCTGGCCATCGGTAAGAAGGGACAGAACGTGCGTCTGGCGGCCAAGCTGCTGGGCTGGAAGATCGATATCAAGAGCGAGGAGGAGAAGCGTCAGGAGGTCGAGCAGCAGATGCAGGCCCTGAGCGGCGGTCCTTCGACTCCCATCGAACAGGTGGCTGAGCTCGGCGAGTCGATTATCCAGAAGCTGGTGGCTGCCGGGATCACGACCGTCGAGTCGCTGGCGGACATGACGCCGGAGCAACTGGAGGAGATCCCCGGGATCGGTGAAAAGACGCTGGAGAAGATCTCCACCGCCGTCCGCCACTACTTTGGCCAGTATGAGGAGGGCGAGGAACGGCCCGCCGGGACGGTCTCTGCAGAGGGTCAGGAACGCTCGCCCAACACGGAAGACCTGGCAGCCGTGGAGGCTGATCTGTCACTCGACGAGGAACGCGCGAAGGCGGACGCCGAGCTGGGAGAAGAGCTGGACGCGCTGAAGGTAGACGATGCGGACGGCGGTGAGGAGCCGGCCAGCGCCGACGGCACCGGACCCGTAGTGGATGAGATTGCCCGGGAGCGGATCGAAGAGCTGACCGAGTCCGGGGATGAGGCGGGGGATGTCGGCGTGCTCCCCCAGGATGCGGGCAGGGATGACACCAGCGCCCGTCTGGAACGCCAGAATCCGGAGCCCAGTCCGCTGCCGAATGGGGAGGCGGAGGAGGAAACCGTTCTTCCCGATGCCGAGCGCCAGCAGGAAGATGACGGTCTGTAACGGTAAAGGGATGCATCCACGAAATTCGCTGCGCGCATCTTCACATGCGTGCAGCACGAATTTCCGGTTTTCAGGCGATAATCAAATGGAACGGCATGTAAACCCCGAGACCAAGAGGTTGCTATGAACAGCTGAGGGGCAGGCAGAGTGCCACGTAAAGGGACGGATGAGTAAAGTTCGCATCAACGATTTAGCACGAGAGCTCGAAGTCAAGAGCAAGGCGATTCTGGACGTACTGCGCGAAGTTGGAGTGACCGACACGAAGACCCACTCCAGCTCGCTCGAAGCCGATGAGGCGCAGCGGGTGCGCGCGCATTTCCAGCGTGGAAGCGGCCGCAATGGCGGCTCCTCCTCTGCCCGGAACGAGAGCGGAGGCGCCCCGAAGATTGACTGGTCGCAGGTGTCCAAACCCGGCGACGTCCTGAAGGCCATCCAACAGCGTAAAGAAGAGGCAGAGCGCCCGGCGCCGCGTCCTCAGGCTGTTGTGCCTGCCGCAGCAGCCAAGCCTGTGACGCCTGCGCCTCCGCCCGCGCCTGCGGCGAGTGTAGCCGCGCCGCCAGCCAGTGCGCCCGCCGCTCCTGCGCCCAAGGCCGAAACGCCGGCGCCGCGTCGTATTGTCGTGCCTCAGCCACGCCAGGCGCCCCCCATCGTGACCGCGCCTCCGCCGCCGGCGCCGGCGATTGCCGCGAAGCCACCTGCCGGACCGGTCGTTGCCCCTCCGCCGGCCGCGCCTCCAGCCGCTTCCACCGCCCAGCGTCCGGCTATCGTGTCGGCAGCCCCGGCAAGCCCGGTAGTGGCGCGTCCGCCCGCCGCTGCGGCTCCGCCGGCGCCTGCCGCAAGCACTGCTGCTCCGCCTGTAGTCGCTCCTCCAGCCGCTGCTGCCCCTGTAGCGCCGCCACCCGCCGCAGCACCGGAGCTGCCTGAGGCGTCTGCCGCGGCGGCGGCACCCATCAAGCGGGTGATCATGCCGCAGACCGGCCCTCGGCCCGTCTACAGTGCACCGCCGCCCCGCCCCGTTGCGCCACAAAATCCCGGAGCCTCTGCCGGTCCGGGCGTCATCCAGCGCGGACGTCCGATCTTTCAGCGTCCCGGCGGTCCCGGCGGCTATCCGCCGCGTCCTGGTGCCCCCGCAGGCGCTCCTGGCTTCCCGGCGGGCCGTCGTCCCATGCATCCCACCCGCTCCGCGCCTAGCGGAGCGCCGGGTGGCCGTCCTGGCTTTGGCCAACGCCCCGGTGGTCCGGGTGGCCGTCCCGGCTTCGGCCAACGCCCCGGCGGTCCCGGTGGTGCTGGCGGCGGATTGGTGCCGCCTCCGGGTGAAGCGCCGCGTCCCCAGCGTCCGGGTGGTCCGCCACGCGGCCGTGGTCGCCAGCAGTACCCGAAGACCAAAGAAGGCCCGATGAAGGGCTTTGCTCCGCCATCGCGTTTCGGCGGAGCGCAGATTCCGCAGGAGCCGCTGCCCATCACCCGCACCATTACGGTGACGGAAGGCATCAGCGTGAAGGACCTGGCGGAGAAGCTTGGCGTGCGCGGCAAGGACCTGATTGCGACCTTGCTGATGCGCGGCGTCTTTGTCACCGTGAACCAGTCGCTCGATGGCGAGCTGGTGAAGGATGTGGCGCGTCAGTTTGGCGCCGACACCACCATCATCAGCTTCGAAGACGAGATGGCGAACGAGGCGCTCGAAACGCTGCTCGGAACCGAGCACGTCGGCGAGATCGAAGTGACGCGTTCGCCCGTAGTCACGGTGATGGGCCACGTCGATCACGGCAAAACCTCGCTGCTTGACGCCATTCGCGAAACCGACGTAGCGGCGGGCGAGGCTGGCGGAATCACCCAGCACATCGGTGCCTACAAAGTTCGCATTGCCAAGCCGGACTCACCCGCTTTCGGACGCGAGATTGTGTTTCTCGATACGCCGGGCCACGAGGCGTTCACCCGCATGCGTGCGCGTGGCGCCAAGGTAACGGATATCGTCGTGATCGTCGTCGCGGCGGACGATGGTGTGATGCCGCAGACGCTCGAAGCCATCGATCACGCAAAAGCGGCGAACGTGCCGATGATCGTGGCGGTGAACAAGATCGACAAGCCGGAGGCGCAACCGGATCGCGTGAAGCAGCAGTTGGGCGACCGTGGCCTGGTGCCGGAGGCGTGGGGCGGTTCGACGGTCTTCGTCGATGTGTCGGCGAAGAAGCGGTTGAACCTCGATCTGCTGCTCGAAATGATCTGCCTCACCGCCGATCTCGGCGACCTGAAGGCCACCCCCGATCGCTCAGGACTGGGCACGGTGCTCGAAGCCAAGCTCGATCGCGGACGCGGCGTTGTGGCGAGCGTGCTGATACAAAATGGCACACTGCGCAACAGCGACAGCTTCATCGTCGGCAATACCTTCGGCAAGGTTCGCGCCATGTTTGACGATCGCGGCCGATCCATCGATGTGGCCGGGCCATCGACTCCGGTCGAGATCCTCGGACTCGAAGGCATGCCGGATGCGGGCGACAACTTCCTCGTCGTGGCAGATCGAGACAAGGCGAAGGGCATTGCCCAGTACCGCAAGATGAAGGAGCGCGAGTCGCAGCTGGCCAAGAGCTCGCGGGTTTCGCTCGAAGGGCTTGCGGAACAGATCAAGCAGGCCGGCGTCAAAGACCTGCCGCTCATCCTCAAAGGCGATGTGCAGGGCTCGGTGCAGGTGCTCTCCGACTCGCTCAGCAAAATGTCGACCGAGAAGGTGCGGATCAAGATCCTCCACACCGGCGTCGGCGCCATTACGGAGAGCGACATCCTGCTGGCATCGGCTTCCAACGCCATCGTGATCGGCTTCAACGTGCGGCCGGAGCGCAAGGCCGCCGAACTAGCCGAGCAGGAAGGCGTGGAGATCCGGCTGCACTCGATCATCTACGAGCTGCAGGACGAGATCACCAAGGCGATGCTGGGACTGCTCGATCCGGTCTTCAAGGAAAGCTATCAGGGTCGTGCGCTGGTGCAGGAAGTCTTCCGGATTCCCAAGGTGGGCACGATCGCCGGCTGCCGCGTCACCGACGGTT
>DASQRJ010000472.1:0-3020 GCA_035642955.1 Acidobacteriaceae bacterium | reverse complement strand
GCAGCCCACCCAGTCCGCGCGTCCTGGAAAAAAGAAGCAGAAGCCGAAGCTCACCGCGAAGGCTGAGCCCACACATCCTTCACGGCCCGGAAAGGGCGCACAGTCGCGAGGCAAGCTCCGCCGTCAACCCAAAGGGAAGGGCAAGCGCCGATAGCGCAAGGGCGACCTGTAAACTTTCTTCCTGCCGAGGCATCGCGCTGGCGGGACCGGCATAGTGGAGGGATCTGCTGTCCCTTGCTCCTATCGTCAGTTGCGACTATTTCTGAGGCGTGACCGGCGGCTCCGCCTGCTCTGGCTCGTCGTCATTGAGTCCAAGCCGGGTTTCGATATTCACCGATCCCCCGCCCCGCTCCGCGTTGTGCCGCTGCTGGCGCAGATTGATCACGAACAACGCCACCCGCAGTACCAGGACCCCCACCAGCACCGCCACCAGACCCCACTGCGTCTGGCCGCGGCCATGCATAAGCCAGAAGATCGCCGCCAGCACCACGATCACGAATAACGCGAAGGTTACCGTCCCGGTCCTTTTCATGCTGATCGGCTCCTCATTTTCGCTATCTCCCACCTCGAAACACTTTAGATGGAAGGTCCACGCCTTGTCGCTGCCGCCAGAGCGTGCCGATTCAGGAAGTGACCCGGAAACGTCACCGATCTGGATCAAATAGTGCTTGTCGATAACCAAAGACCGTTGGTATAACGTCGCCAGCGAAGCGCTTGCGAATCAATTTCTTGACGCAGCAATTGCCTTTCTTACCCACCGTTCGAGGTCCCCGTGCGACGCCGGTCCCTGTTCGTTTCCTTCCTGTTTCTCTTCCTGTCCATTCTTCCCTTCCGCGCCGTTGCCGCAGACTGGCAACAGCCCACACCCGACGAACTCAAGATGACCTCCGAGCCGGCCGCGCCCAACGCCGACGCGGTCTATCTCTACCGCGAAGAGACCACCGACGACAAACTCCATGTTGAGAGCGTTTACGTCCGGATCAAGATCCTGCGCGATGAAGGCAAGAAATACGGCGACGTCGAAATCATCGGCAGCAGCAACTACAGCGGCATCACCGACATTCAGGGGCGCACCATCCACCGCGACGGCACCGCAATTCCCTTCACCGGCAAGCCCTACGAAAAGCTGCTCTTCAAGACGGCCAAGATGCAGTATCGCGCCAAGGTCTTCTCGCTGCCGGATGTAGAGACCGGCAGCATTCTTGAATATCGCTACAAGCTGCGGTACGACGACAATTCAGTCATTTCTCCCAGCTGGACCATTCAGCAGCCCATTTACATCCGCAAAGCACACTATCGTTTCGTGCCCACCGAGCGGGAAGTGATCTCTCATATCGATAAGGACAGTGCAACCATCCAGATCGCCTATAGCCAGCTGCTGCCAAAAGGCGACAAAATCGTGGAGAATCGGGGCATCTACGAGCTGGATGTAGCGAACATTCCCGCCCTTCCGCGGGAAGAATACGAACCTCCGATGGGCGCGTTCGCCTACCGTGTGCGCTTCTACTACACCAGCGTTCGCACCCCGCAGGAATACTGGAACTCCTACGGCAAGTCCTGGTCGCATGAAGTCGACAGGTTCGCATCGCCCTCGCCAGCCATCACCGACGCTGCCAGGGAGCTCACCTCTGGAGCCACAACCCAGGACGCGAAGCTCAACAAGCTCTACGACGCCGTGATGAAGCTGGAGAATACCCGCTACACCCGCGAGCACTCACAGGATGAGGACCGCGCCGAAGGCATAAAGCGCATCAAGTCCGCGGCGGATGTCCTCGCGCTCAAGCGCGGCTCTCCAGACGACCTCGCCATGCTCTTTCTCGCGCTCGCCCGCGCCGCGGGCTTCCACGCCGAGGCCATGGCCGTCGTCAGCCGCAACCGCGACTTCTTTCAGGCGAACTACCTCAACGGCGATCAGCTCGACAATCTCATCGTCTTCGTCACCGTCGAGGGCAAGGAACGCGCCTTCGACCCCGGTGAGCGCTACGCCACCTATGGCACGCTGCAATGGACGCACACACTTGCCGGCGGCCTCCGTGAGCAGGATGGCCACACCGCCATCGCCAATTCACCGGGCATCGGTTACAAGGACACCGTCGTCCAGCGCATGGCCGACCTCACTCTCGCGCCCGATGGCACGGTCACCGGCACCGCTACCCTTATCCTCACCGGCCAGCGTGCCATGCACTGGCGGCAAAAGGCTCTCGAAGGCGATCAGGTCGAGCTCAAGAAAGACTTCGACGATCAGCTTCAGCCCGATCTTCCTCCCGGCATCCTCATCCACACCGATCACTTCCTCGGACTCGACGACGGAGACACCAACCTGCTGGTCCGCATGAACGTCAGCGGATCGCTCGGCACCGCTACCGGCAAGCGCATCTTTTTGCCGCTCTCCATCTTCGCCGCCGGCGGTCGCGATCCCTTCGCCAGCTCGCATCGCGAGGAGCCGATTGACCTTCAATACCCCTATCTTGAGAAGGACCAGGTCACACTCCACCTGCCCGATGGATTTCAAGTGGAGAGTGTTCCCACAGACGCCAGCGTCGACCTGCCGCAGAACGCGGTCTATCTTTCGACAGCCAAGGCAACCGGTCAGACCATTACCTACGTACGCAACTTGATCATGGCAAACATCCTCTTCAACGCATCGGAGTACGACAAGCTCAAGGGCTTCTTCGACGATGTCAGCAACAAAGACCGCGCGCAGGCTGTCCTGCACGTCGCTGCCACGACGCACCCGAGCCAGTGATGCACCTACGCACTCGCTGCCTGCCCCCATTCCTTGCCGTGTCTCTCGCGGTCGGATTCGCCCTGCCTGCGCTGGCCGGCACGCCCCAGCCGCCCGACTGGGTGCTCACCGCGGCCCATGCCACCACGCCCGACTATCCCAAGACTGCCTTGGCGGTGGCGCTCGATGACGAGGAGACCCTCACCGTCGAGCCCGATGGCAAGGCCACGCTCCTGAAGCGCCGGGTTATCAAAATCCTTCGCCCCCAGGGCCGCAACTTCGCGAACGTCTTCGT
>DASQRJ010000471.1:0-4192 GCA_035642955.1 Acidobacteriaceae bacterium | reverse complement strand
GCTCACTACCTCAAGGACGACGCGCCGCAAATCCCCACCGTCACCGCGTTCGAAACCGGCGTCAACCACTGGGAGCAGCTTCCTGCATGGCCGGCCGGCTGCGCGAAAGACTGCACCATCCAGCCAACGCCGCTCTATCTTGAGCCAAATCTCGGCCTGTCTTTCGAAAAGCCTTCCGGAAACGAGCCATTCACCAGCTATATCTCCGACCCCGCCAAGCCCGTGCCCTTCCGCAAACGCCCGATCCAGCCCATGGGCTACACCGGCGAGCTCACCTGGTCCTTCTGGCTGGTCGATGATCAGCGCGAAGCCTCCGGCCGCCCCGATGTCCTGTCATTCGTAACCGATACGCTTACCCATCCGGTCAAGATCAGCGGACAGCCCATTGCGCATCTCGTCGCCTCCACCAGCGGCACCGATTCCGACTGGGTGGTCAAACTCATTGACGTCTATCCCGACGAAGTTGCGGAATATCCGCACCTCGGCGGCTACCAGCTCATGATCGCGGCGGACATCCTGCGTGGTCGCTATCGCGAAGGCTTCACCGTCGCCAAGCCCATCCAGCCCAATACCCCGCTGCCCTATCGGTTCGATCTGCCTACCGCGAACCACGTCTTCCTGCCCGGCCATCGCATCATGGTGCAGATACAGTCCGCATGGTTCCCGCTCTACGATCGCAACCCGCAGACCTTCGTTCCCAACATCATGTTCGCCAAACCTGCCGACTACCAGAAGGCGGAGCAGCGCATCTACCACGCGCCAGACAACGCCAGCTACATCGAGCTGCCACTGGTTCAAGAGAAGTAAACGCGGGAGAAGTAAGCGCGGGGAGAGGTAGCGCGGGGAGAGGTAGCGCGGGCGCAGGAGGATCGAATCACCTTCTCACGAGGGCCGCGCTGCATCTTTATGATAACGTTGCCAGAAATTTTTACCAAATCATTTTCATGGCCGCTTTATTCATTTCGTAAACAAAGCCACAGTAGAATCGCCTCGCGACATTGACCTTTTACCTGAGGCATTCCCCCTTGCACAAAGACGCTTCCCCCGCACGTCCCGCCATTCGCCCCATAACCAGAATCCATCGTTGCAAAGCTACTTTTTTCCTCATCTTCTTTCTCTGGCTCGCCGTTTCCTCTCTCCACGCTCAGTTTGAAACCGCCTCCGTCCTTGGATACGTGCGCGACACCACTGGCGCGGCGGTCCCCCACGGCACGGTGCAGCTCATCAACTCGGCTACGGGTGTCGCCGTCACTGCGACGACCGATGGCCAGGGACAATATCAGTTCAGCGATATCCACATCGGTCAATACAAAATCTCTGCCACGGCCACTGGTTTCAGGTCGACCGTGACCGAGCCGTTCTCGGTGGCCGTGAACGCGCGACAACGAGTGGATGTGAGTCTGAAGCCGGGCAGCGTGGGTGAAACCGTCACGGTTTCCGGTGTCGCAGCTCAGTTGGAGAGCGAAACCAGCGATACCGGCACCCTGATCTCGCAAAGAGAGGTGTTGAACCTCCCGCTCAATGGACGCGCTTACGCCGACCTGGCCACCTTGGTGCCGGGAGTTCGTAGAAATGTTCTCGAAAATCAGACGGTTACCAGTCGCGATGCCTCTTTCAATGTCAACGGACAGCGATCCGAATTCAATAATTTTCTCCTGGATGGCGTCGACAACAACGCCTACGGCACCTCCAATCAGGGTTTCTCCAATCAGGCCATTCCGCCCTCGCCCGATGCCATCAATGAATTCCGCGTGGAGACCAATAACTACAGCGCCGAATATGGACGGGCTTCCGGCGCCGTCATCAACGTCTCCATCGACAGCGGCACCAATCAGTTTCACGGCCGGGTCTGGGAATACAACCGGAATACCGATCTGAATGCTGCCGGCCCATTTCTTCCACCCCTGAATGTGCTCACCGGGCAACGCCAGGTTCCCGTCCTGATTCGCAATCAGTTTGGCGGTGCAGTTGGCGGTCCCATCAAGAAGGACAAACTCTTCTTCTTCGTCGACTTTGAAGGCAATCGTCAGGTGCAGGGTCAATACACCACGGCCACGATTCCGAATATCCAGCAGCGGGCAGGCCAGTTCCTGGATACCAGCGGAAATCCAGTGCCGCTCGTCAATCCAATTACCGGCAAGCAGTATCCGAACGGCGTCGTTCCCCAGTCCGACTGGACGCCATTGGCCAGACTGGTGATCGCGGCTCTGCCCGCGCCGAATGTCCCAAACAGCTTCTCCAACAATTACGCCTCGCTTCCCAAGGCCAGCCTGACGGATAACAAAGGCGACGGCCGTGTCGATTATTACCTCAGTCCAAAGACAACTATCTTCGGCCACTTCAGCAATCACCACGGAGATATCGTCGATGCCTCATCCATCCCCGGCCTGGCCGGTGGCGGAGGCAACGGCACCATTCATGCCTACAACAAGCAGGTCGTGGGCGGAGCTACGCACACCTTCAACCAAAGCTCCATCCTGGACGCACGCATCGGCTTCACCTGGACACAGGGCGGCAAGACGCCGTATCTCGCAGGCGTCACCAGCCTGAACACGCAGGCAGGCATTCCGGGCCTGCCCACGGATCCTACGGTGATTCGCGCTCTCAGCTCAGAAAACGTGACAGGATTTACTTCCTGGGGCGCGCAAAACTCGAACCCGCAATTCCAGAACCCCTTTGTCATCGACCCCAAGATCAACTACTCCATCCTGAGGGGCCGCGACAGCATCAAGGTCGGCTGGGAGTTCCTTGCCATCAACACACAGATCGATGACTTCAATCCGGTGTACGGTTCGGAGAACTTCAATGGCGCCTTCAGTCAGAATGGAGCCGGCACCAAGGACACGGGCGCGCGCGAGGCTGCATACCTCACAGACTTCCTGACCGGCGCACGCTCCACCTACCAGCTCAACAACTTCAGGATCGTCAACTACCACCAGTACATGAATTTCTTCTATGTACAGAACGACATCAAGGTAAGCCCTAAGCTCACGATCAACGCCGGTCTGCGCTACGAGCTGGTGACACCGCAATTCGTCAGCGGAAATCACCTCGCGAACTTCGATCCCACCACCAACACGCTCATCCAGGCATCCAGCGGCAGCATCTTCAAACGTGCGCTCGTCAACACGCCTAAGCTGGACTTCGCCCCGCGCGCCGGCTTCGCATACCAGCTCACGCCCAAGACCGTCGTCCGCTCTGCCTACGGCATCAGCTTCGATCAGTTCAACCGCGAAGGCGGAGAAAATCTGCTGGCCTACAACGGCCCCTACATCGTAAATTCATCGATCACCCAGGTCGCGCCCTTTGCCGCCGCGAGTTCGGGAACGCCACAACCGCTATGCACCGGAGATAACTTCCTGGGCTGCTTCCGCACCGTCGCCCAGGGCTACCCGCAAAATTATGCGAGCCCCGAACACTTCAGCACGCTGCTGGCACAAACGCGCTACATCCCCACGAACATTCCAACTGGCTATGTCCAGACCTGGCATCTCGATCTCCAGCGGGAGATCCTTAAAAACACCGTGCTCACCACCTCCTATATCGGTGAACACGGCGTCCACCTGTGGGTATTGGCTGACCTCAATCAGGCGGCGCCAAATGCTACCGGAGGAACGCTCAGTCTGCAGGCGCGTCGTCCTATCACCGGCTTCACAGGTATCGAAGAATCGATTCCGGCAGGCTTCCTCAGCTACAACGCACTCCAGGCAAAACTGGAGCGCCGCTTCTCCAACGGACTATATTTACTGAACTCCTTCACCTACTCCCGCGCCGTCGACAACGCATCGGGCCATCTGGATACGCCGAATGGCGACAACTCGCGCGTCAACCTGGCGAACCTGAAAGGCGAGACAGGAGAATCGGCCTACGACCAGCCGCTGAACGATACATTGACGGTGGTGTGGGACCTGCCCTATGGCCGGGGGCGTCACTTCGGCGCCAGCGCGCCGGGCGTCTTGCAGACCGCGCTCGGCGACTGGCAGATCTCGGCCACCAACACCGCAACCAGCGGACAGCCGGTGAACCTGGTCTATTCGGAACCGGCGGCCTTCGATGTCAGCGACCTGTTGGCCTATCGTCCAAACGTATCGGGAAATCCGGTTACGCCCTCATCGCAACGGATCAAAACCACGACGGCGATCTCGAACTTCCTGAATGCAGATACGGTGAGCATTCCGACTGATGCGAGCCA
>DASQRJ010000470.1:0-7728 GCA_035642955.1 Acidobacteriaceae bacterium | reverse complement strand
AGGCTGTCGTCTAGCGCAACGTCGTCTAGCGCGGAGTGCGGGTTCATCATTGAGCTTGCGACCGCGCGCAAATTACACTATCTCCATGCACGTTCATGGAGCCCAGAGCCCTCGCACGCAGCGCATCCTGCGCCTGTCGCTGGCGGCCACGCTCATTTACGTGCTGGTCACCTTCATTGCCGGGTTGCGCGCGCACTCGCTGGCGCTCATCTCGGAGGCGGGTCATAACGTCTCGGACGCGCTCGCCCTGTTGCTCTCCTTTGTGGCGGTGTACTTCCAGGGGCGTCCCGCCTCCGATTCCAAGACCTTCGGCTACCAGCGTGCCGGCGTTCTGGCGGCATTTCTCAATGCGCTGACCCTTATCGTCATCGCAGGCGGCATCGCGGTGGAGGCCCTGCACCGGCTCAGCAATCCAGTCGCGGTGCAGCCACGGCTCATGATGATCGTTGCCGCCGCGGGCGTGGTGATGAACGGCGTCATCGCCGCGGCCCTCTTCAGCGGCAGCCGCGACATCAACATCCGCTCCACCTTCATCCACATGCTCGGCGACACGCTGTCGACGGCAGCCGTCATCGTCGGAGGCGCCGCGATCCTCTTCACTCACCTCAACTGGATCGATCCCGTGCTCTCGCTGCTGATCGCCGCCCTCATCCTGTGGAGTTCCGTCTCCATCGTGCGCGAATCGATGAACATCCTGCTGGAGGGCACACCGCGCGGACTCTCTGTCCCGGAGATCCGCGACTCACTCGCGACCATCAACGGGGTCCTTGACATTCACGATCTCCACGTTTGGAGTCTCGGCTCGCAGACCCGTGCGCTGGCCACCCACGTCACCATCGCGGACATCCCGCCCTCGGAGAGCAACCGCATCCTCGGCGACATCCGCGAGCACCTGCTGAGCAGATACGGCATCTATCACACGACTGTCCAGTTCGAGCACGCTCCCTGCGGCGACGCGCATGGCTGCGTGGAAGCGGTGGAAGAGGCGCACGATCACAGCCACGCCGGCCATCATCACTAGCGTTGTCTTTGATCGTCGTTCGACCTCGTCCATCCTTGCTGTCATCTCGACGTTGTCATCTCGACCGGAGCCGTGACGCGCAGCGTCACTGGCGAAGTGGAGAGATCTGCTCTGCGTTACCTCGCTGCAACTCCACACGTGAGCGACAGAAAGAAGCGAGCCCAGCGAATCGCGCCGCAGGCGCAATCGCCCGGACTGCGAGTCCCGCAATCGACTGGACGCCGAGTCCGCAATCGCCCATGCGCCAGAATAGAATCGCTTCATGCCTGCACCCACACCGGACGTCCTGACTCGCGCTAAACGCATTCGCCTGCTGCTTATGGATATCGACGGCACGCTCTCGGGCGGCGTCTGCCTGATTGCCTTGCCGAATGATGGCGGCATCGCCGAGATGAAGATCTTCGATCCGCAGGACGGTCTCGGGCTCAAGCTCGCCCACGCTATGGGGATTCGCACCGGCTTCATCACCGGCCGCAAATCGCCGGCCGTGGCGCAGCGCGCGCGTGAGTGCGAAGTGGACTATGTGTACCTCGGGCAGGCGAAGAAGACACAGGCCTACGAGGAGTGTCTGCAGCAGGCCGGCGTCACCGACGAAGAGACCGCCTATCTTGGCGACGATCTTCCCGACATGCCGCTGAGCGGTCGTGCGGGTCTCGCGATTGCAGTAGCCAACGCTGCACCGGAGCTCAAGGCCATCAGCCACTACGTGACGGAGCGCCGCGGCGGTCATGGCGCCGCACGCGAAGCCATCGAGCTGATCCTGAAGGCGCAGGGACGTTGGGAGACTGCCATACCGCTTGCTCTCGCCTGAGCCCCAAAAACCGCCAGGCCGCGTCATGCATATCCCACAGCTCTAAGCAGGCAACACGGGTGTGGCCGCGATCAATGACTGCGTATACGGCTCGCGCGGCGCACGGCACAGTGCGTCCGCCTCGCCCTCCTCGACAACTTTGCCACGTTGCATGACCACAATGCGGTCGGCCAGGTAGCGCACCAGCGGCATGGAGTGCGTGATGAACAGGTAAGCCATGCCGTGCTCGCGCTGCAGCATGCGCAGCAGGTTCACAATCTGCGCGCCCACGCTTACATCCAGCGCCGACACCGGCTCGTCCAGCACCAGCAGCTCGGGCCGCAGGGCGAGCGCGCGCGCAATATTGATGCGCTGCCGCTGGCCGCCGGAAAACTCATGCGGATACCGCGGAAGCGCAGAGTCATCGAGCCCCACGCTCTTCAGCAGTTCGCCCACGCGCTCGCGCTGCGCCTTCTGTCCGCGCGGCAGGTGCGCCTCGCTTCCCGCCAGGGCGGAATGAATACGGAAGGGTTCCGAGACGATCTGCTCCACGCGCATGCGCGGGTTGAGCGCGGCATACGGATCCTGAAAGACCGGCTGCATGCGCCGTCGTATCCAGCGCATCCGCGCACCGCGTGCTTTGGCCACGACTTCGCCATCGAAGCGCACCTCGCCCGCGGTGGGCTCGATCAGCCCCAGCACCATGCGCGCCACGGTGCTCTTTCCCGAGCCCGATTCGCCCACCACCCCCAGCGTCTCTCCGCGTGCAATCGTGAAGGACACGTCGTCGACAACCAGCGCCGCACCCGACGCGGCGGGATAATGCTTCGAGATCGCCTGCACCTCAAGCAACGCCATGCGCGAATGCTAGAGCATTTTGCCAGATCCTGTAATGTGTCGAGTGGTACTCAACGTGGCCTTTCCTTACCGAAAGGTCGCACGACCGTCGTTCAGTACGCTGCAGTGTAGGAAAATGCTCTACCATCCGCTGGAAAACCGGAGAACCATGCCACTCGATCGCCGCCATTTCCTCGCCGTCTGCTCCGCCGCAGGTCTCGCCGGCACGCTGCTGCCTGGCACCCTCTACACCCTCGCCGCGCAGGCGGAGCAGCAGGGAAGCGAAGTTCCAAAAAATTCGCAGCCCATCACCAATGAAATGCTGGAGGCCGCAGCCGCTCTTGCCGGCGTGCCGCTCACGCCGGAGCAGCGCGCCATGATGCTCGACGGCCTGAACCAGCAGCGCCAATCGTACGATGCCATCCGAGCGCTGCACATTCCAAACAGCGTTGCCCCCGCATTCATCTTCGATCCGCTGCCGCCCGGCGTCGCGGTCGATACGGAGCGCCACCCGATCCGCATCAGTAAGGCGCCCGCGATTGCCCATGCGCCCTCGAACCTTGAAGACCTGGCGTTTCTTTCCGCGCGGGAGCTAGCGGAATATGTGCGCACGAAAAAGGTCTCGTCTGTCGCGCTGACCGAGATGTATCTCACGCGGCTGAAACGCTACGATCCCGTGCTGCATTTCGTCGTGACGCTTACCGAAGAGCGTGCCATGACGCAGGCGCGCGAAGCCGATCGAGAGATCGCCGCCGGCAGGTACCGCGGTCCGCTCCACGGTCTGCCATGGGGAGCAAAGGATCTGCTGGCCGTGAAGGGGTACCCAACCACATGGGGCGCGGGCGGCTTTGAACATCAGAGCTTCGACGAAGATGCGACCGTCGTGAAGCGGCTCGACGCGGCAGGTGCGGTGCTCGTCGCCAAAACCACGCTGGGCGCGCTGGCCATGGGTGACAAGTGGTTTGGCGGACGCACGCGCAATCCATGGAATCCGAAGCAGGGTTCCAGCGGTTCGTCGGCTGGCTCCGCCTCGTCGGTTGCAGCGGGCTGTGTCGCGTTTGCGATTGGTACGGAGACGCTGGGCTCCATCTCGTCACCCTCAACGCGCTGCGGCGTCTCCGGCCTGCGGCCCACCTTCGGCTTCGTCCCGCGTACTGGAGCTATGGCCTTGAGCTGGACCATGGACAAGCTTGGCCCCCTCTGTCGCGCTATAGAAGATTGCGCGATCGTGCTGGACACGATTCACGGTCCGGATGGCGAAGACCTGTCGTCGCGCGATGCCGCGTTTACCTGGAACGCTGATTTCGACTGGCGCACCTTGCGGGTGGGCTACCTGAAAGATGCGTTCGAACCGGATCACGCCGATGAACCCGCCAAGCCGCCGGCTTCCGAGACCGACGTAGAGCGGAACAAGCGCGTGGCTGCCGAACGCGATCGCGCCGGTGCGCGCGCACGCCGTGAATACGACCGCCGCTACGATCTGGCCGCTCTCGACAAGCTGCGCGCGATG
Source organism: Acidobacteriaceae bacterium (assembly GCA_035642955.1). Lineage (GTDB taxonomy): Bacteria > Acidobacteriota > Terriglobia > Terriglobales > Acidobacteriaceae > KBS-83. The sequence goes on along the minus strand of DASQRJ010000470.1, from coordinate 3,570 downwards.
GGCGTCGATCTGAAGCCCGTAACGCTGCCGAAGCTGCCCTACGGAGCCATGTCACCGCTGCTGACGGCAGAGGCCGGCGCGGCCTTCGACGACCTGACGATGAGTGGACGCGACCGTCTCTTAACTGAACAGAGTGCCGATGACTGGCCAAACCTCTTTCGCGTCTCACGCTTCTATCCCGCGGTCGAGTACATCCAGGCAAACCGCGCCCGCACTCTCGCCATTCAGCAGATGGCTGCGCTCTTTCAGCAAGTCGATGTGATCGTCACGCCAAGTGGCGGCGATCAGCTGGTGGCGACAAATCTAACCGGGCATCCCGCGGTGATCGTGCCCAACGGTATCCGCGGCAACGACGCGCCCGGGCCTCCCCAGGTCGACGATGGCGAAGATGATTCCATCGGCGGTCCAGGCACGCCGGTCAGTCTCACCTTTCTTGGCGGCTTGTATCAGGATGCGAAGCTCTGCGCCTTCGCGCGGGCATATCAGGAAGCGACCGGCTTCCAGAAGCTGCATCCGAAGCTCGCTTGAGCAGCAAACGGGCGGCGATCTGCTCGCCGCCCGCGTGTGTATCCTGCGCTCTCTACTGCTTGATCCATACCTCGGTGAAGGGCTCGTTCGTCTTTGCGGCCGAGCCCACTTCGGTGAACTTCTTGCCGTCCGCTGAGAGTGTCATCGTACTGTGCGAAATGACCTCCCCATTTACTTTCTCCGTCATCTTCAACGTACGCGGCGACACGCGAACCAGCGCGATGGTGAGCCCCTTCGGTACCGTCGGGCCGACTGGAGCGTAGTCCTTGCCGTCAAACTTCGCGTCCAGTACCCCTTTGATCGCAGGGATATTCCAGGTCAATCCGTCTGAGCCAGACTCGGCGATCTCGTACGTCTGCTCCTCGCTCATGTTCGTCTTGGTGCTCTTCCATTTGCCGGCAATCCCGTGTATGCCGCTGACTCGCGTGTATTCAGAGACGTCGTCGCGGCTGGATCCATCTGGGCGCGTGCCTTTGCTTTCCACCTTCAGGCTCTTGCCGTCGGGCGACAGCGTCCATGTGTCCGTCCCGATGTCGACACCGTTCTGCGTCTCATGACTCTCGTAGGTGTTGTCATCGATCTTCTTCCACGATTCCTCCGATCCAATCCATGTCTTGGTGGGGCTGCCATCCAGCTTGACCGTTGTGGTGTGACCTCCGGCGGTGTAGGTCAACCCGCCAGCCGTAGAGACAAAGCGAATGGTGTCTCCGGTGAGTTTGCTTTGAGCGGGATCCAGTTTCCATGTCCCAGCCCACGGACTGTCGGCAAGCGCCGTGCCGGCAGCAGCCAGCATGGCAAGGGCAACGACGAGCGAATAACGTGTACGCATAGAGTGGTCTCCTGACCGTCGGTTCTTCTCGGAAAGTGAAAGGGGAAGCATTTGCATCGTGCGTTCGCGAGTCCAGGAAGGGAAGGGACCACGGACGTGCACGGGAACCCAGCAGGAGAATGCGCTCACACGCTCACGATTGGCAAGAGCCTTTTTAGAATTGCGCGCAAGAAAGGCAGCTATATCAGGAAAAGAGGAAAGGGCCACCGCAACGTATTGCGGCAGCCCTCATTGAAAATGAATATGAGACGCGGCGAGTTTAGAGCAAAAGCACAGATGGGGTAAGGTAAGGCACTAATCCGAACGCAGCCGTTCTCTCAAGGAACGGCAGCTCAGAACCGATCCCGGCCACTACGTTTTCTGTGCTTTTGCGTTAGATATCCAGGTTCTTCACGTCCAGCGCATTTTCTTCGATGAACTTGCGCCGCGCGTCCACGTCCTCACCCATCAGCGTGGTGAAGATCTCCTCCGTCGCCGCCAGGTCTTCAAGCCTTACCGAAAGCAGCGTGCGGCGGTCCGGATCCATGGTCGTCTCCCATAGCTGCGGAGCCGTCATCTCGCCCAGTCCCTTGTAGCGCTGCACCTGATAGTCGCGGCGCCCCTGCTCGATCACATATTCGAACAGCTCACGTGCGCTCTTCTTCTCCACCGGCTCCTGCGGATTGCGCGGCGCCTTGCGTGCGGCCTTCGCCGTAAGCGCTTCGCCGGTCTCGGTGTCGGAGCCATCGTTCGCCACCGCTTCTTCCACTGTCTCTTCCGCGGCAGCCTTGCCCTTGGCAGCGTATTCGATGAGGAATGGCGGCTCCAGCTCGTCCTTGATCTGTGCGTGCTTCGCCATCATCTGGCGATACTCCGGCGCCGAGGCCAGCGCCCAGTCGATCCTGCGCAGCGCGCCCTGCGCGTCGGTGAAGGACACAGACCAGGTGCGGTGCTCCTCATCGAGCACAGGTTCGGTGACCTCTTTGAACTGATAGTTCTTCTTCATCGCGGTCAGCGCCTTGTGCAACTCTGCCAGCTTGACCGGCGCCTTGCCGTCCGCGGACTCAAAATCGGTGCGCCGTGCCAGTTCGAGCTTCGCCAGCAGCGAGCTGACCTCTTCATTGCGGATGCGCTTGTCCACCTTTTCGAAGAAGCCCAGGTAATCGTTCAGATGGCCCATGAATTTCGTGAGCGCGCTGCCCTCCAGCTGCTTGCGGTTCGCCGCGTCCGCGCCATAGCGGATCACCATGCCGTCCGAAGCGCGCTTCACCATCACCTTTACGAACTCGCGGTCGTCCTTGATGTACTGTTCGAACTTCCCCTTCTTGATGCGGTAGAGCGGCGGCTGCGCAATGTAAACATGACCGCGCCGGATCAGCTCTTGCATGTGCCGGAAGAAGAAGGTGAGCAGCAGTGTGCGAATGTGCGATCCGTCCACATCGGCGTCCGTCATCAGAATGACCTTGCCATAGCGCAGCTTGGTCGGATCGAAGTCATCCTTGCCAATGCCGCAGCCCAGCGCGGTGATCATGGCGCGAATTTCTTCGTGGCCCAGCATCTTGTCGTAGCGGGCCTTCTCGACGTTCAGGATCTTGCCCTTCAGCGGCAGGATGGACTGGAACTTGCGGTCGCGCCCCTGGCGTGATGTCCCGCCGGCCGACTCGCCCTCGACCAGGTACAGTTCGCAGCGGTCCGGATCGCGCTCGGAGCAGTCCGAGAGCTTGCCCGGCAGACCGCCGCCATCGAGCGCTCCCTTGCGCCGCGTCAGGTCGCGCGCCTTGCGTGCCGCCTCGCGTGCCCGTGCCGCTTCAATCGCCTTGTTGATGATGCGTTTTGCAATCGGCGGATTCTGCTCCAGGAACATGCCGAGCTTCTCGTTCACAAACGCCTGTACGTTTCCTGCGATGTCTGAGTTGAGCTTGCCCTTGGTCTGGCCTTCGAACTGCGGCTGTGGCAATTTCACACTGATCACCGCCACCAGGCCTTCGCGCACGTCATCGCCGGAGAGGTTTTCCTTCACGTCCTTGAACAGGCCCAGCGATTGACCCGCGCTGTTGATGGTGCGCGTCAGGGCAGTACGGAAGCCCGAAAGGTGCGAGCCGCCATCCACCGTGTTGATGTTGTTGGCAAAGGAGAAGACGGTTTCCGAATAGGCGTCGTTGTACTGCAGAGCAATATCCAGCTCCACGCCGTCGCGCGAGGCCTCCATGTGGATGGGCTTGTCGTGCAGCACC
>DASQRJ010000469.1:0-5045 GCA_035642955.1 Acidobacteriaceae bacterium | reverse complement strand
TGAAGTTAGAGGCATTAAAAAAGCCACCGTGATGGTGGCGTTCCCCTTCTGCATCTATGACTGCGTTTGTATCTATTTTCAGTGTAGCGAATTCGTGGATATGAAATGGCACGAATTTTGTGCGGTTCCCGAGATGGGAGTTACGGACTCGCCGTCCGGGGCATATGCGCCTTTGACGCGAGTGGTTGGTTCGCTCCGTTGTCGCTCACGGTGGGTGTCGTGGGTGACGCATGACTCGGCACCGGATTGCGCGTGAAGGACGCCGAGATTGCTCCAGCCGTCGGCATCCTTTGCATCAATGCGGAGCGCGGCCTGCTGCTCGCCAATGGCACTGATGAGATCGCCGCGGGCGGCGAGCAGTTGGGCGAGCAGGGAGTGGCTGGTCGCATCCGAGGGATCCGGCGGCGATGGCGGAGTGCAGCGCGGCTTCGGCTTGGACGGGATGGCGGGTCTGCTGATCGGCGAAGGCTAACTGTTGATAGGTCGCGGCATCGCGCGCGCCGGCGGCGATGGCCCGGGTGAGCAGCTCCTGCGCTTGCTGGGGATTGCCGGCGGCTAGTTCCAGCGAGGCGTAGTTCTCGAGTGTTGCCGTTTGCGAGGGGTCGAGGGCGAGGGCGCGATCGAACTCGGCGCGTGCGGCGTCCGGTTGCTGCAGTTGCGCGAGCGCTGCGCCGAGGCCGCCGTGTGCGGCGGCGTCCTCCGGATGCTGCGCCAATAACGTGCGGTAGTCGGCGGCGGGCGGCATCGTTTTGGTTGTGTTGCAGCTCGAGGGTCGCGAGATCATAACGTGCGTCGGCATATTTCGGATCGAGGATGAGCGCGTGACGGTATGCCGCGAGCGCCGATTGCCAATCGCCGTTCTGCTGCTGCGCAACGCCGAGCGAGGTTGCCACGCGTGCGTCGTTCGGTTGGGCCGCGGCGAGCTTGCGGTAGATGGCGATGGCCCCGGCGGGGCTCCCGCTCATGGTGTCGAGCGAGGCGAGATTGTAGGCGGCGAGCGTATCGCTGGGATCGCGGGTGAGGCGATGTTCCATCCACGCGCGCTCGAGCAGCATGCGATGCCGGCACGCCAGTCGCCAGAGGACGGCCTGCGTCATGATGCTGCTGCGAAAGAGAGCAGCTTCCGGTGTGACGTGGACGTGCGCGTGGGCGAGAAAGCGCGGATGGGGTGCAATGAGTTGGGGCAGCGTAGCGGCGTCAGGATACTGCGATTGATGCGCGCGCACGCTCAAGAGCGTATCGCCGGGGTTGGGGTAGACCAGCCAGAGCCGGACACCGCGAGGCGCGAACTGATGGGAGAGGCGCGCAAGCAGCGGCAGGTATCGGTTGGAAATAGGACAATCGGTGGCGACGAAGATGGCCGCGACATATCCGGCGCCGGGTGCCGCGAGCGATGTCACTTCGTGGCCGTCGATGTCGCTTCCGAAGACGAAAGGCTCGTCCGCCAGGATGCGCGGTGCTGTGAGGAGCGAGCCGAGCCCGGAGACGACGAGGCCAATCGCCTGACGGCGGTTGATGCGCGACGGGGGCAGCGTTTGGAGCAGCATGAAAGGGTCGCTGCACCATGTAGCGCCTCGGCACGCGGATTGTCGCGAAGTTCTCCGTCAGCGATTGCCAGTATTCTTCAAAAGCCGCGCGCGTGCAGGGCATAGACGACCACAGACGCAAGCAGGCAGTAGATGCCGAAGAGATACCAGCGTCCGGTCTCCAGCCAGCGGCTCAGCCATTGCAGCGCCAGCAGGCCGGCGAGAAACGAGAAGAGCATACCGAGCAGACTGGAGAGGAGCGCGGCGTGGAAGTCGATGGCCGCGGCTGGGGCGGCCGGCAGATGTGCGGCTTTCCAGAGCCGGATTGCCTCCAGACCGACCACGGCGGGCGTGAGTAGAACGGCCAAGGCGAAGCTGAACCTTTCCGCATCGTCCTTCGCGGCGCCGGTGAGCATGCCGATGGAGATGGTAGAACCGGAACGGGAGAATCCGCGAAAGGGCAGTGCGAGGCCCTGCACCAAGCCCATCCATCCTGCCTGACGCAGCGTTACGCTGCCCTCAAGACTCGGCGGGGGAGCTGCATCGGATGGCACCGATGGTTTGCGGTTTTTCGCGAAGCCGGCGATCAGGATGAGGACTCCGACTGCTGCCAGCGCAGGCGCGATCAGCTCCAGATGGCTGAAGAGCTGCTCGATCTCGGCCTTCGGCGCACCGTGGAGCAACGTGTGCTCGAGAAGTTTCTTCATGCCTTCGCCGATGAGTCCGGTCAGCGCGGTGGCCCAGATGAGGCGCATGGCAATGCGGCGAAACGCATCGCGGCTGGCGAAGTAGGTCTGCTTCCAGGTCTTCCAGAAATAGGCGATGACGGCAAACATGGTGCCGGTATGCAGCATGACGAGAAGCAGCGTCATTTGTGGAGAGGATGGATCGAGGCCCATCAGCTTTTCGGCGACGATGACGTGCGCGGAGCTGGAGACCGGCAGCAACTCGGCGAGACCCTGCACGATGGCGAGGACGATGACCTTGAGAAGGGACATAAGAGAAGTTTAGCGGCGGCATGTGAAGAGTTTGTTGACGGGCCCCGCTCGTCAGGAAACGGCCGTCGTTACGAGTAACCGTTTTACTTCGCCGCTTTGCCGCTCAAGGGCTTGCCGGCGCCCTCGGTCAGGGAGCTGATGCGGTCGATAGGCGGCGCGGGAAAGATTTCTGTGAGGCCGGAGGGCCAGCTCACCTCTACCTCGCTGAGGATAGGTGAGGGGCCGAGACCGAAGTGGAGGCGCATGTCGCTTGAGGAGTTGTAGGAGGAGCCGCTGCGCACCTCATTGACCCAGACGCGCTCCTTGCCGGCCGCGGTACCGCGCACCGTGACGCGCGCGCCGATGGCGCTGCGATTGGATTTGGCGCCGGTAAGCGCGAGGCCGATCCAGTGATTGCTGTTGGGAGCGAAGTTGACCAGCAACATCGGAAGTGAGCTGACGTCGTTGATGACGACCTCCTGGCGGCCATCGTTCCAAAGATCGGCAACGGCAAGGCCGCGTGCGGAGGCGGGCGTAGTGATGCCGGGACCTGAGGTCTTGGTGATGTCGGCGAATTTCCCATTGCCCAGGTTGTGGTAGAGCAGGCGGGGCTCGCGGTAATCCGAGCCCAGGTGGCTGGAGTCGACTTCGGGATAGACGTGGCCGTTGGCGGAGAGGATGTCGGGCCAGCCATCGTTGTCGATGTCGATGAACATGGCGCCCCAGCCGAGCTTGTCGGTATTGATGCCGAGGCCGGCGGGATAGGTGACGTCGTCGTAGGTGCCGTCGCCGTGTGCGTGGTAGAGGGTGGCGGTGTCGTCAGAGAAGTTGGTCTTGAAGATGTCGAGGTGGCCGTCGCCATCGTAGTCGCCGATGGTGGAACCCATGCCAGCCTGCTCACGGCCATCTTCATTGAAGGCGACACCGGCATCGGCGGCGCGATCGGTGAAGGTGCCGTCGTGGTTGTTGTGATAGAGGATGGCGGGCGTGGAGTCGCAGGCCATGTAGATGTCGGGCCAGCCGTCCTCGTCGGCGTCGAGGGTGGAGACGGAAAAGCAGTAATGGCCGGTGGTCTTGGTGAAGCCGCTTTTGACAGAGACGTCTTCGAACTTGCCGTTGCCGAGGTTGTGGTAGAGAGTGTTCGGCGCATACTCCAGCCCGCGCGGACCGCACATCACGGGCACACCCTTCCATATGCAGCCGGGAGCCTTGCCCGGCTCGGGCACGTCCTTGATGTCGAAGTGAACGTAGTTGGCGATGGCGATGTCGAGCTTGCCGTCGCGGTCGTAGTCGACGAAGGCGCAACCGGTGCCCCATTCCTTGCCAGTGCCGGCGACCCCCGCCTGTTCGGCGACCTCGCGGAAGTGGCCGTGGCCCTGGTTGTGATAGAGGCGATTCTTTCCATAGCCGGTTACGTATAAGTCGGGGAGGCCATCGTTGTCGTAATCGCCGACGCAGGCGCCCTGTCCCCAGGCGGTGTCGGTGAGCCCGGAGTTGGCGGTCACGTCGGTGAAGGTGCCGTCGTGATTGTTGTGGAAGAGGTGGCTGGTCGGCTGGTCCTTGCCGCCCTCTGCGTGCAGATAGGCCCCATTGACCAGGAAGATGTCGGGGTAGCCGTCGCCGTCGTAGTCGAGGATGGCTACGCCGGAGCCGGTGGCTTCCAGGATGTAACGCTTGGAGGTTACTCCTCCGTTAATATTCAATACCTTAATCCCGGCCTGGGACGCGACGTCTTCGAACCACGCGGGAGGGGTATGAAGAGCGCTCGCCGGGTACGGTTCAGGTACCTTCTGTGCGACAGCGGCGGGATCAGCGGCAAGCGCAAGCAAAGCTGCGTAAACGCTAACCATCAGCATTTTCCGGCAGAGGTTCGGATGACGCGGCATTGCCCTCCGATTGTAGCGAAGCCCGGTGCAGGAGCCGTGTCCGACGTTGGACGAGTTTTTTCTTTTGACAGCGGCTTGTTCGATCTTTATAGTTCGACGCCGGGCAGTAATCATCCATTGGACGTAGATGGAAGCAGTACCGCCAAAGTACAGCAACGGTAGCAAACGCATAACTGCTGATGCAGATTTCACAGAGCACGGCAGGGCGCCAAAGCAGCATTTTTGAGGGAGACCATGATGACTAGACGCATGCAGGCGGTGCTCACCGCGTGCCTTGGGGTGGCGATAGCCTTCCTTCCGTCACAGACGGTTCACGCTCAAGCAGTGTACGGTTCAGTTTTCGGGACGGTGACAGATGCGTCCGGTGCGGCGATCCCGGGTGCGACCGTGACGGTCACCGACGAGAACAAAGGTACATCCGTAAGCGTCAAGAGCAACGAGTCGGGCAACTACACGGTGGAGCACATGATTCCGGACCTCTACACCGTCAAGGTGGAGGCGGCGGGCTTCAAGGGCTTCGAGACCACTCATCTGGTGGTGCAGGCCGATACCGCACCGAAGGTCGATGCCGTGATGCAGACCGGCGGCGCGAGCGAGACGGTTAACGTCAATGCCGATGCGATTCCGCAGTTAAAGACAGATCGCGCGGACGTGGC
>DASQRJ010000468.1:0-3060 GCA_035642955.1 Acidobacteriaceae bacterium | reverse complement strand
GCACCGCTGGAAGGTCGAGATTCTCTCGTCCTCGGAATCCGGCGTCGGCGGCTTGAAAGAGGTCATCGCCATCATCGAAGGCGACCGCGTCTACTCGCAGCTCAAGTACGAGTCCGGCGTGCACCGCGTGCAGCGCGTGCCCGCGACGGAGACGCAGGGCCGCGTGCACACCTCCGCCGTCACCGTCGCTGTGCTGCCGGAGGCCGAAGACGTCGACGTCAAGATCGAGGCGAAGGATCTGCGCATCGATACCTTCTGCTCCTCCGGCCCCGGCGGACAGTCGGTGAACACCACCTACTCGGCCGTGCGCATCACCCACATTCCTACCGGCACCGTGGTCAGTTGCCAGGATGAGAAGTCGCAGATCAAGAATCGCGAGAAGGGCATGCGCGTGCTGCGTGCCCGTCTCTACGAAGTGGAGCAGGAGAAGCAGCAGGCCGCCCTCGCGCAGGAGCGCAAGCAGCAGGTCGGCTCGGGCGACCGCTCAGAAAAGATCCGCACCTACAACTTCCCGCAGAACCGCCTCACCGACCACCGCATCGGCCTCACGCTGCACCAGCTCGCCGAGATCATGGAAGGCAGGATGCAGCCAGTGATCGATGCGGTGGTCGCGCACTTCCAGGCCGAGCGCCTGAAGGCGGAGACGACAAACGCCGCCTGAGGCACCGGCCCTAATACGCTGACCCCTGCTACGCTGACAACGATGCGTACACTCACCCTCGTCTGCCTGGCAATACTTATTACCTCCGCTGCACACGCACAGGCCGTGCCGGCGCCATTGTCCTACGACTGCCACCGCACGAAGACACCGATTCGCATCGACGGCAAGCTGGATGATCCCGCCTGGCAGAAGGCAAAGTGGACCTCCGACTTCGTCGATATCGAAGGCGCCGCAAAGCCGACGCCGCGCTTTCGCACGCGGGCGAAGATGCTGTGGGACGACAACTATCTCTACATCGCAGCCCAACTGCAGGAACCCAACGTCGGCGGCACGCTCACCAGGCATGACTCCGTCATCTTCAAGGACAACGACTTTGAAGTCTTCATCAAGCCGCTGCCCGATACCGAGAGCTATTACGAGTTCGAGATGAACGCGCTCAATACCGGCTGGGATCTCTTCCTGCCCAAGCCCTACAGCGAAAGCGGCAAGCCCGACAACAGTTGGGACATCGCCGGATTGCATACTGCGGTTGCCGTCCAGGGAACGCTGAACAACCCCAGCGACTCCGACACCGGATGGACGCTCGAGATCGCCTATCCGCTGACCGCCTTCGCCTCCCGCCAGCAGGTGCCGCTGCCCCAGCCGGGCACGGTCTGGCGCATCAACTTCAGCCGCGTGGAGTGGAAGCCCGGCAATCCCAAGGAAGACAACTGGGTCTGGTCGCCGCAGGGCGTCATCGACATGCACGTGCCCGACAAGTGGGGTTATCTGCACTTCCGCTAGGTTCCCGGCCACGCAGCTCCACCTTTTGGCGGATGGCTGCGCCCTTCCGCGCCGGTAGACTCCTTGCCATGGCGATCCCAACCGAACCGATTGGCAGTCTTCCCCGCTCCGCTGCATTGCTTCAGGCCATGGTGGCGTTTCAGGCGGGAAAGGTAAGCCAGGCCGAGATGGACGCAGCGTATGCCGACGCCATCCGCGACACCATCCAGAAGCTGGGGCAGACCGGGTCGCCCATCCTCACCGATGGCGAGCAGTCCAAGCCCAGCTTCGCTACCTACCCGCTGGCGGGGCTCAACAATCTTGCGCCGGACGGCGTGGTGATTCCCTTCGCAGATGGACACACGCGCCAGTTGCCCCGGCTGACCGCGCCTCGCTTTCGTTATGGACTGCATGCGGGCAGCTTTGCCCAGGCTGCGCGCCGCTACACCCGGCTTCCGTTGAAGCAGGCGGTCATCTCGGCCTCCGCGCTGAGCCTGCTCTATCCCTCGGCAGGCATACCGGAGTATCCACGCGAAGCATTTCTGGCAGACCTGATCGATGAAGCCGCCGCCGATATCCGGAGCGCCCTCGATGCGGGAGCGGCGGTCGTCCAGATTGATTTCACGGAAGCCCGGCTGTCGCTGAAGCTCGATGGCTCGGGCAATCTGCTGCGCAGTTTCGTTGCGCTGAACAACCAGGTTCTCGACCGCTTCACTGCCGGAGAGCGTCAACAGATTGGCGTGCACGTTTGTCCCGGCGGCGATCGTGATTCCACGCACAGCGCGGATGTCGACTACGCGGGACTACTGCCGGATCTCTTTCAATTGAATGTCGGGCGCTTCTACCTGCAGATGGCCAGTGAGCCGGACAGGAAGCGGGTCCTGCGCATCGTTCGCCCGCTTCTCCAGCCGAACCACACCGTCTTTGTCGGAGTGATCGATCCCATCCACCCATTGGTGGAAACTCCCGCCGAAGTATCGGAGCGCGTGCTGGAAGCGGCCTCCATCTTGCCCGTCGCGCAGCTCGGCACGACGGATGACTGCGGCTTCGCCCCGTTCGCCGATGACACATCCACGGCGCGCGATATTGCCTTCCGTAAAATTCGGGCAAGAGTCATGGGCACGGAGCTGGCCGCGCGTCAGCTCGGGGTATGACAAAAAAAATGGCAGAGACCGCGCCCCCGCTGCACCTCGATCGGAACAACCCGTTGACACTCCACAGCTAGCGCGCGAGGAGCGATGGCGAAACGGGCTGCCGTCATGGATCGCGGCGTGGGCGCTCGACAGGACCGACGATTGGATCCATTGCCGTCTCGCGTCGCGAAGCGCCGTTTCCTGCCAGCTCCGTGCCTTCCGCGCTGCGGCGGCTGCCCTGCGGGTTCTCCGCCGCGGAGTGGGACCAGCACAGCAATGGAGTCGCCGGCACCAGTAACTGCAACTCATCGAAGGACGATCGCCGTCGCTGCGCGTCCACAGTTTCACTCTTGTGCGATTCCATGCTCACGACCGGCAGCGGAGGCAGATCGTCTCGCGTAGTCTGCGCATGCGCTACGCTTCCCATCGCGATAACGGCAACCATGCCGAGAAAAAAATGGCAGAGACCGCGTCCCGCTGCACCCACAGCAAGAATGCGGCTAG
>DASQRJ010000467.1:0-15826 GCA_035642955.1 Acidobacteriaceae bacterium | reverse complement strand
GGAGATATCAGGCCTGGAGAATCGTGTGCTCGAAAAACCTACAACCCGGAGAATGCTGTCCCGCGAAGCCATCTCACGATACGCTCGACCACCTCAACCGGGGGAATGCCTGCGGTATCGACGGTGAGATGCGCGCGGCGGTAGTGCGGCAGCCGGCGGGCGAGACGATCTTCCGGCGGTTCGGCAGCCGTGAGCAGGGGACGGGCCGGTGTTTCGTCCGCCGATTCGGTGCTCTGGGTTGAACCGACATGGCAGCGTGCGAGCAGATCGGGAAGCGGGGCGGCGAGGAAGATCGTCACCGTCGCGGGTACGGAGATGGATCCGGAACCGTCGCTCAAGAAAAGAAGCTCGCGGACGGCCTCGGTTTCGATGGCGCCGCCGCCAAGGGCGATGACGGCCTGCGGGTATTCATGGGCAGGATCGAGGACCCGGGCGGTGGCTTCGAACTCCACACGCCGGAAGTGCTCTTCGCCATGATCGGCGAAGATCTGGGCGACGGTGCGGCCATGTTCGGCGGCGATGAGGGAGTCGATGTCGAGAAAGGGCCAGCGCAGGCGCGCCGCGAGGATCCGGCCCACCGTTGACTTACCCGCGCCCATGAAGCCGGTAAGGACAATACGGCGCAGCGGGATGACGGGCGGCGAAACGAGCGGCGTGGACCCCGGGGGGCCTGCGCTCATTTCGTCGGACTCGTGGTCGAACTTGAGCCGGAGCTCTGCTTGTCGCTGGAGAGCGAGGTCTGGATGTTTTCCCATACGGCCGGACTGGGGTCGTGGATTGGGAGCAACAGTTTGGCCTGTTGCGCAATGTATTCCAGATCGCTTACCAGGGCAGAGCATTGCTCACAGGTCTTCAGATGTTCCTGCTCCTTCAGGTCGGCTCCGGACTCGAAGAGCTCCGGGAGCCGATCCTGAAATTCGGTGCAGGTCATGGCGTCACCGGTTGTTTTCATGGATTTGTTGGTTTTGCTGCCTGCATTCATAGCAAGGCCTCACGCTCGCGCCGGGAATTGGACTGTCCGGTGCGCAGCAGGTCGCGCAGCTTCATGCGCGCCTTGTGCAGTTGCGACTTGCTGTTGCCGATGGAGCATTCCAGCATGTCGGCGATCTCGTTGTGCTCGTAGCCTTCGACATCGTGCAGGACGAAGACGAGCCGGTAGCCGGGGGGAAGATCGGAGACGGCGCGTTCCAGCGTGACCCGATCGATGGATCCAGAGAGCATCAGGTCGCGCGCACCGATATCCTTGCGCGGACCGTCTTCCTGCGAAGGCTCCAGCGTCTCTTCGAGCGAGACCTGGGGCAGACCCTTCTTGCGCAGATGCATCAGCACTACATTGACCGCCAGGCGGTGCAGCCAGGTGGAGAATGCCGAGTCGCCGCGGAAGGTGCTGATCTTGCGATAGAGCTGCAGGAAGGCTTCCTGGGTCAGGTCTTCGGCTTCGGCTACGTTGCCCAGCATGCGCAGACACAGGGAGTAGACCCGGCGCTTGTGCAGGCTGTAGAGGCGCTCAAAAGCGGCCCCGTCACCGGCCTGAGCGGCGGCAATGGCTTCGGCCTCGCCGGCAATCGGTGGATTGCGGCGGAGGTGCTGGTTGGCATTCTGCCGCTCCGGCTCAGCCGAGGCGGCGCCTTTGGCAGGTGGGGAAAAGACGCCATTGGTTACGGATTTAGTCATTTTTATACGTTTGCCCGCCAGCGGGTTGGTCATGGAGGTCAGAATGGTCACCCAGGATTCTGGTTTGGGGGCAATGCCTGTCGGACGCCAAGGATGCGGGAGGGGTTGCCTTGACCTCGATACGTCAGCAGGTTACCAAGCCCGGCGAGCCCGCCCAGAAGGGTGAAGTCAGGCAGGTCACGGTCTTACGGCGACGGGGAAGTCTCCAGTGACACCATGGTGAAGCTCCACACGGACGGTTGCACCCGGCAGATGCTCCCACCTTTCACCGGCGGAATCATAGTTCGGAGAGGCGACGAGCTTGAACAATCCTCCACCCAGCTTCAAGGCGCGGGTGGGGCGGAAGAGTTCCGTTCCTTCATTCAGAAGGCGCACGTGAAGCTCAATAAACGATCGGGAAAAGCTCATGTCTCTAGTTTCCCACAAAGCGGGCGTAGAGGGTGCGGGCGAGGGCGATAACGGTGGTGCCCTGGATGAGGGCGCGTCCGTCGGCGAAGGTATCAGCTTCCGAGGCGTGGATCCGGTTTCAAGGACCGGTGCACGGATCGGCAACTAGGCGGGCAGGGAAGGTCTCTTCTGCAGCCGCCAGATGATATACGGCAGCAACGTGAGCATGAGGATTGCCAGCGGATGAAAGAGGCCGTCGGAATAGTCTGTGAAGAAGTTCATGACGATATGTCCAAAGCCCCGGGGAACCGCTGTGCGACTGGCGTGAATTTGAGCGGTGCCGCCCATCCATGCGAGCAGGGCCAAACCGATAACGGGCCAAAGCGCCTTCACCCTTTGACGGGCGGCGACAAGCCCGATGCCCCAACCGACGAGGATGGGCGCGCCGAAGTAGTAGAACTTGCCAGCCTGAAAACAAATATTCCGGAACCCGTAGATTGGGCCAGGGTTGGGGTGGCCGAACGGCGTATCCGCTCCCGGCAGAAAGATCTTCCAGAGGGACCACAAATAGAAACCGGCTACCAGATAGGCCCCGACCAGCAGGAGGACGGGCACCAGACCGAAGACAGCCCACGGCGCCCGGGCGCACCAGGATTGGAACTGGCGCTGCTCGATCATCGCCTGGGCGAGATCATCTACTGTGCCCAGCCGGAGGAGCGCAGCAGATTCCGCATCCGCCCGGGGACGGCCGGCTTCTTCTTCTTTTGCCTTAAGGTCAGCCAGATGATCGGCGAGCTCGGTCAGATACCGCCGGACATGCCGCGGCGCGACGCCGGCACGCAGCAGGCATTCGCGAAGTTCAAGAAAGAATCGCTTCGCCATGTTCTCCTCCCGTTAGCATCGTTTCGATGGCAGCCGCGAGACTCGTCCAAGCCTTCGATAGATCTGACAATCGACGCGATCCGGCGCGGGTGACCGAGTAGTAGATACGGCTGCGGCGATTGACCGTCTTGCGGCGTGACTTCAGCGCCCCATCCCGTTCCAACGCGTGGAGTACCGGATAGACGACACCTTCCCCAACGGCGATCACCTCGTTGGTGCGCGTACGTATGGCCTGAACGATCTCATAGCCGTACATCTCCTCTTGCTGGAGCAGCTTGAGGATCAGGAGCTCCGGCACTCCGTTCATAAAATGCGGATTGCTTTCGCTTGCCCTCATGGCGCAGACCACGATACCTCGTGGTTCAATGTATTGCAAGCTTATATGCCGGCCGAAGGTTGCGAGTGTCCGCTCAACTGCCCACAAAGCGGGCGTAGAGGGTGCGGGCGAGGGCGATATCGGTGGTGCCCTGGATGAGGGCGCGTCCATCGGCGAAGAGGGTGAGGGTGTGCGGGCCGCGGCGGAACTGGAGCAGCAGGCCGTTCTGGCGGACCTCGCCGTGGGGGCGAAGCCGCTCGGCGGCGGCGGCGAGGTCGACGGGGCGGTGATGCTCGTGGATCTGGACGGAGTTGCGGCCGCAGAGGGTGATGTGCGGACGGCCTTCGCCGCGCAGATGGGCGAAGTCGCGTGCTCCGCAGACCTGACAACCGGGGCGGGGGTGGGCGGCGGTGATCTCCGAGCGCTCGTTCTGCCACAGATCCCAGGAGAGCAGGGTGCGGCGCATGGCCTCTCTCGCGCCAGTCAAGTATTTGATCGCTTCGGTGACCTGGATCGAGGCGGCGAGGTTGACGGCGGTATTGAGGATGCCGGCGGTGTCGCAGGTCTCGACCGGTCCGGTAGGCGGCTGGGGAAAGAGGCAGGCGAGGCAGGCGGTCTCGCCGGGCAGGATGTTCATGGTGGCGGCGTAGGCGCCGACGGCGGCGGCGTAGATCCAGGGGACTAAATGCGAACCCCGCTCAAGGCTGTCATGTGAGCCTCGCTCAGGGCTGCTCTGCTGGACGGCGTAATCGTTGATGAGATAGCGGGTTTCGAAGTTGTCGGTGGCATCGAGGATGAGGTTGGCGTCTTTGAGGAGCTCGTGGATGTTGGCGGGGACAAGATCGGCGACGTGCGCGTGGACGTTGACGTCGGAGTTGAAGCGCGCGATCTGACGTCGGGCGGCCTCGGCCTTGGGCGTGGCGGCGGCGGCATCGGCCTCGTCGAAGAGGACCTGGCGCTGCAGGTTGCTGGCTTCGACGAAGTCGCGGTCGATGAGGATGAGAGTGCCGACACCGGCGCGTGCGAGCAGCGCGGCGGCAGCGGCGCCGGTGGCTCCGCAGCCGACGAGAGCGACGGTCGCCGCGGCAAGGCGCTGCTGACCCGCTTCGCCGATGGGCGCGAAGAGGACCTGGCGCGAGTAGCGGTCGGTATCCGATGCGGCAAGAGTGCTGGCGTCAGGCATTGTGTCTAGTATAGAAAGACGCGTAACGGGCCCGCTCTCCCGCATCCCACCCACGTGACGCATCTGTGTTGCACGACGAACCCGGCTTGGTGGGGGACGATCCCCATGCGCTCCCCTGAGAGGCTCTTTGACCGTAGTGCGTAAGGGCATTTTTGCGAATACTGTGGACCGCGGTCCGGAAGCTGGCGTCGCTCTCCCCCAGGGAAGAGTCGCGATGCCTGCCGCTGGGCGGTTTTCACGGTTCGCAACCATGCTCTACCGGTCTTTCGACGCCGAGCGGGGGGCCAGCCGGCGGTACTGGCGAGCGGCGCGGTGGGTGCTGCCGCTGCTGTTGAGCGCGGCGGCACTGTGCCATGCGCAGACGGCGCCGTCGCCGCAGGAAGAGACAGATCCCACCACCCAGTCACCGTCGGCAACGCAGTTTCTGCCCCCTACATCGCAGTCCAGCTCTTCGCAATCCGGGTCTTCGCCGCAGGCGGCCGGCGGCGGGGCGTCCGACGACGCTGCGTTGCCGGGCATAGCCGCTTTCAGCGGCAGCAAGGTAACCGGGATTCGTTTTAACGGCGTGACGGCGTCGATGCTGGGACCGGCGATCGCGCAACTGGAATTGCAACCAGGCGACGTGTTGACCGAGGACAAGGTACGAGCGAGCCTGCGGCGGCTCTACGGCACCGGCCTTTACGACACAATTCAGGTGCAGGGCTTTCGCTCGGAGGGCGGTGTGGTGGTCATCTTTGCCGGCCTGCCGCGGCTGTTCGTCGGACGGACTCAGATCTTCGGCGTCAAGAACGAGCGGCTGCAGGCGCAACTGGCAGGTTCGGAACGATTGCAGCCAGGCACGCGCTATACCCAGCGGAAGCTGAATGCCTCGCAGGCCTCCATTGAGCTGGCGCTGACCGATAACGGCTTCTACCAGGCGACGGTGGAACGCCGCGAGCAACTGGATTCGGCGAACTCGCAGGTGAACGTGATCTACAACATCGATCCCGGAAAACAGGCGAGGGTCGGCAACGTAAAGGTGGACGGGACGCCGGGGATAACGCTGGAGGAGTTTCGCAAGACGAGCAAGCTGAAGGCGGGCAGCAAGGTGAACCGCCAGATGGTGAGCCGTGCGCTGTCGCGGCTGCGCAAGTACTACGACAAACGGCAGCGCTGGGCCGGCTCGGTGACGCTGGAGACGAAGGAGTATCACGCGAACACCAACCAGTTGGATTACTCCTTCGCAGCAAAGGAGGGTCCGCTGGTAAAGGTGCAGGTGGAAGGCGCGAAGTACAGCCGCAGCGCGATTGAGCGGCTGGTGCCGATCTACGAGGAAGGCTCGGTAGACCTGGACCTGGTGAACGAAGGGGCGCACAACCTGCGTGCCGATCTGCAGGGTAAGGGCTATTTTGACGCCACGGTGACACACGAACCGGTGCAGAACGGCAAAGGCGAGATCACGGTGCTGTACAAGGTGAATCGCGGGGTGGAGCACCGCGTGGACTCGGTGAGGATCGAAGGCGCGAAGTATTTCGATCACGACACGCTGGAGGAGCACATCAGCGTACGCACGGCGAACTTTATCGAGCGCCACGGAACCTATAGCCAGGCGCTGCTGCAGAGCGACGTGAGCAACCTGACCGCGCTTTACCAGGGGAATGGTTTCAGCCACGTGGTGGTGACGCCGGAGATCAAAGACAAAGACGCGGAGCGCGATGTGGGGACGGGCAAGCAAGTCAAGGCGGCGCACATCGATGTGGTTTACAAGATCGAAGAGGGCGAGCAGCAGAAGATCGGCAGCTTCACCATCCACGGCATGCACAAGATTTCCGTGGATGCGCTGCGCTCCTCGCTGAACACCGAGGTGGGGCAGCCCTACTCATCGCTGAACGTGACCGGCGACCGTGACCTGATCCAAGGCTACTACCTGAGCCATGGCTACCAGAACGTGCAGGTGAACGTCGTCCAAAAGAACGATCCGAAGGACCCGCGGCTGGTGAATGTGACGATGAGCGTCGAGGAGGGTCAGCAGGTCTTTGTCAACAAGGTGCTGGTGTCCGGCCTGCACTACACACGTCCCGCGGTGGTGACGCCGCGGGTGACGATCCGCCCGGGGCAGCCGCTGGACCAATCGGCGCTGCTCGATTCGCAGAGGAAGCTCTACAACCTGGCGCTGTTCAATGAGGTGGATACCGCGGTGCAGAATCCATCCGCCGACCAGCCGCACAAGAACGTGCTGCTGCTCACGACCGAGGCCAAGCGCTGGGATGTGACCTACGGCTTCGGCTTTCAGGCGCAGACGGGCACGCCCTATCGCAACACGCCGTCGGCCACGTATCTGATTCAACAGGGAATCAATCCCAGCACCTTCAGCGGCGGCGCAAACGGTCATTTCGGAGTCAGCGAGGATCTGATCTTCGACATATCGCGGATCAATCTTTTCGGCACCAACCAGTCGGTGTCGCTGCGCACCCAGTACGGCGCGCTGGAGCAGGACGCAGTTGTGCTCTATCAGTATCCGGAGCTGTTCAAGAACCCGAACTTTACCGCGTCGGTTTCCGGCGGCTATACCAGCAGCCAGAACGTGACGACGTTCTCCGCCTCGTCACTGTTTGCCACCACGCGCGTGACCCAGCGCGTGACCAAGCCGACGACGCTGATTTATTCGTGGTCGTATCGCGAGGTGAGGGTGAACCCGAACAGCATTCAGGTGAGCCTGGCGCTGATCCCCCTGCTGTCGCAGCCGGCGCGCGTGGGAGGCCCGGGATTGAGCTGGATTCGCGATACGCGTGACGATCCGCTGGACGCGCACCATGGCGCATTCACTACCGCGCAGCTGTTTCTTTCGGACTCGAAGTTCGGGTCGCAGGCGAACTTCAGCCGCATCGACATCACGAACTCTTCGTATTACGACTTAGGCAAGCGGCACTGGATTCTGGCGCGGCAGACGCGTTACGGGCAGGAGCGGGCATTCGGGAATGGGAATCAACTGCTGATCCCGCTACCGGAGCGGCTCTATGCCGGCGGTGCAACCTCGCATCGCGGCTTCGCCATCAATGCCGCGGGACCGCGCGATTCGCAGACCGGCTACCCGATCGGCGGCGCCGCGGTAGCGATCAATACGCTGGAGCTGCGGACCCCGTATCCGAACCTGCCGCTGGTGGGCAACAACCTGGGTTTCGTCTTCTTTCACGATATGGGCAACGTGTTCAGCCGCTCGCGCGATGTGTGGCCGAGCTTCCACAACTTCAATCAGCCGCATCAGAGCAGTTGCCGTACCGTGCCGACGGTGAACACACTTCCCAACGGCACGCTGAACGTGACCGAGGGCAAGCCGCCCTGCAGCTTCAACTACTGGTCGCACGCCCTGGGAGTGGGTTTTCGCTACCGCACGCCGATCGGGCCAGTGCGCGTGGATACGAGCTACAACCTCGATCCGCCGTACTTCCCGGAGGTGTATGACTATCAGAGCTCGACCTCGAATGTGCCGCAGCCGCAGGTCGGCCAGGCGGGGCATTTCAATTTCTTCTTCTCGATAGGGCAGACATTCTGATGGCGGCGCGGAGACAGGCGGCGGGCAGGATGGCACCAGCGTTGGTGGCGATGGCGCTGTCGGCGATCCTGACGGCGATGCTGACGGCGATCTGTGCCACGGCGCAGACGCCCCCGGCCGGCGCGGCGCCCGAGACCGGTTCCGCGCAACAGAAGATTGGACCGCAGGGAACGCTGCAGACCCCCGCGGCTCCGGAGACGAAGAATCCGGAGACGAATAAGTTGGCGCCGGAGAACGGCGGCCTTACATTCCTGCCGGAGTTGAAGCCCACGGATGGCGTGGTGAACCTGGTGCAAGGGAATACCGGCGATGCGCAGATTGCCGCCGCCGCTTCCGCGATGCATGAGAAGCCGATGCTGCTGGATCGTGCGGTGGCGGTGATCAACGGCGACGTGATCCTGGCGAGCGATGTACGCGAGCAGCAGCGTTTCGCTGTCTTTGAGCCACTCAGCGCGCCCAATGGGGAGTTCACGCCGCTCGAGGCCATGCAGCAGATCGTGAATCGGACTTTGCTGCTGGATCAGATGGAGGAGCAGCAACTGACGCCGCCGCCGACCGATGGCGAGGTCGACGCGCAGGTGGCCTATCTTCGCCAACATCTTCCGGCGTGCGCCGGGCAGGCCTGTGAGACGGAAGCGGGATGGCAGCGCTTGCTGGCGGCGCACGGCTTTACCGTGGCGGACCTGCACGCGCGCTGGAAGGAGCGTATGGAGATACTCGACTTTGTCGGGGTGCGCTTCCGCACCGGCATTCGCATCACCAAGCCGGAGATCGAGAGCTATTACAAAGAGAAGCTGGTACCGGAGTTCCAAACGCGCAAGCTGACGCCGCCGCCGCTGGCGCAGGTCTCCGATCGCATCGATGAGGTGCTGCTGCAGCAACATGTCAACGTTCTGCTGAATGATTATCTGCGCAGCCTGAAGGACTCGGGCAGCGTGCAGATCCTCGATCCGCAGTACAACAGCGTGGGGAGTGCACCCTCTTCTGGTTCTGCCACGGGTGCCGGCGGCGCCGACTTCACGCGGCCGTCGCACAACGGAGGCGAGCAATGAGCACCGCGGCGCAAGCGATGCCTTTGCCGCCGAACGGGCGCGGCCGGCGTGTCTTCCTCCGCATCGTGCTGTACGGCTTGCTCGGCGTGATTGCGCTGCTGGCGATCGCGTTCTGGTATGTGAACACGGAGTCGTTTGCGGATCACGTGCGGGCGAAGCTGATCGACGTGCTGGCGACAGCGACTGGCGGACGCGTGGAGCTGGCGCGATTCCGCTGGCATCCGCTGGAGCTGGAGGCGGAGGTGGATGGCTTGACCATCCACGGCCTGGAAGCGCCGGGCGAGGTGCCCTACGCGCATGTGGATGCCTTGCGCGTGCGGGCGAAGATCATGGACGCGTTCAAGGCGCAGGTGGGACTGCGTCTGCTGAAGGTGGAACACCCGGTCTTCCATCTCATCGTGTATCCCCACGGATCGACCAACCAGCCGGTGCCGAAGAAAAAGACCGAGAGCGGCCAGCCGGTCACGGATGTGATCTTCGATCTGGCGGTGAATCGCACCGAGGTGAACAACGGCGTGCTGCTGCTGAATCAGCGCGCGTTGCCCTTCAACCTGTCGGCGAACAATCTGTCCGCCCAGGTGACGTATCGTCCGCAGCCGGAGAGCTACCTGGCCACGGTGCAGGTGGAGGACTTGACGTCGGTGCGGGGCCAGGCGCCGGCGGTGCACTCCAAGCTCGATCTCAACGCGGAGATGGCGCGCAACTCGCTGAAGCTGGATGGGCTGCACTTTACCTCCGGCGCATCGAAGCTGGACGCGTCGGGGACGCTGAGCGATTTCACCAAGCTGCATTGGCAGATGGGAGCGAACGGCACGGTCGACCTGCGCGAGGTGGCGGCGCTGGCGGCGGTGGACGGATTGGAGCAGGGCGAGGCGGGAGTGCAGATTCAGGGCGCGGGTGCGGGCGTCACGGCTTTTGACGTGAAGGGCAGTGTGCAGTTGAAGAATGGAACCTATCGCCAGCCGTACCTGCTGCTGCGCGGGATCAATGCGACCAGCTCGCTGCACGCAACCCAGGAGATGGTGGCGCTGCCGGATGTGCGGGTGCGGCTGCGGCAGGGCGGCGGCGCGGATGCGAATGCAACCCTCACGAACTATCTGCAGCCGCCGTCGACGCCCGCGATGACGCGGGCAGGTGCGCCCGCGGCCAAGGGCGCGACGCAACAGCAGGCCGCGATTCATGCGCGCATCTTCGGCATCCGGCCGGAGACGGTCTTCGAGATCATCGCGATGGAGAAGTACGAGAATCTGGGATTCGACACGCAGGCAGATGGCAGGGCGGATGTGTGGTGGAAGGGATCGCCCGACGATCTGATGGCGAGCGCCAACGTCACCCTGGCGCCGCCGCGTCCGCCGACACCGAACGAGGCGCCGGTGACCGGAGCGGTGGATGCGAGTTTTTCGCTGCGCAGCGGCAGGCTGGATGCACGGCATGTGGAGGTGCACACTCCGGCGTCGTCTTTGAATGTGACCGGCGGGGCGGCATTGATCCCCATGACGCGGCCGAGCGCGCTCAATGTCGATTTCAGCACCAGCAATCTGAATGAATTCGACCGCGCACTGATCGTCTTCGGCGTGAAGGCGAACGGCAAACGGGGTGTGGCGGCGCTGCCGGTGCAGTTGCACGGCGAAGCGGTCTTTCATGGGACGGTGACAGGCTCGCTGCTCAATCCGGATGTGAAGGGGCATGCGAGCGCGAAGGATTTCGCGACCATTCTTGACACAGCGGCTGAGACACATCCGCCTCCTCAGCCGGTGACGCCCGTCAGCGTAGAGCCGCCGCATCCACCGCCCGCCTCTGAAGGCACACGCCAGACGGTGCAGTGGGACCATCTGGAGCTCGATGCCGAGTACAGCCCGGCGCTGATCTCCGTCTCCAAGCTGTCGCTGACGCGGTTGAAGACGTCGATCCACGCCTCCGGCCAGTTGCACGCGGTGAAGGGCCGGCGGGGAAGGCTGCTCTACAACGAAAGCTCAGCACTGAACGCGGATGCCCACATCAGCAACGCGAGCGTCTCCGACCTGCTGTCGATTGCCGGACAGACTCTGCCGGTGACCGGCACGTTAAACCTCGAAGCGCATGCGGGCGGCGCGCTGAACGCACTGAATGGCGGCGGGCATCTGTCGGTGGCGAACGGCGCGATCTACGGCGAGCCGTATACCAGCCTGAACACCGATCTGAAGTTTGCCGGTGAGTCGGTCGGGGTAACAAATCTTGTTTTCGTGCAGGATGGCGGCCACATCACCGGCGCAGCCGATTACAACCTTCAGGCGAAGAGCCTGCGCGGCGATGTGCAAGGGAAGGACTTCGAACTCGCGCATATCCAGCGCCTGCAGACGGGTAAGGAGCAACTAGGCGGCGCACTGACCTTCGAGCTGCACGCCACGGGCACCACAAATATGCCGCAGATCAACGGCAAGCTGGCGCTCGCACACTTTACGCTGAACGGACAGTCGGCAGGCGACGTGAACGCCGATGTGCACACGACGGGGCACACCCTCTTCGTGGATGCGAATGCGACCCTGGCGGAGGCGAAGTTTCAGGCTGCCGGACAGATGCAGTTGACCGGGGAGTATCCGGTCGATGCCAAGCTCACCTTTTCGCAACTCGATTTTGCGCCGGTGCTGGCGCTGCTGAATGAAAACGGGGTGCGGGGAAACTCGCAGCTTGCCGGGGTGATTCATGTCTCCGGTCCAGCGAAGACGCCGCGTCTGTTGGACGGAACCGCGCAGATCGATCAGTTCCGGGTGACACTGCAGGGCATGCCGTTGACCAGCAAGGGGCCGATCCGTGCCTCGCTGAACGATGGGGTGGTGAAGCTGGAACCACTGGAGATCGATGCCGAGGACACCAACCTGATGGCGGCTGGCACGGCCGATCTGATAGGCGATGGCGGATTGAATGCGACGGTGCATGGCGGGATCAACGCACGGCTGGCGCAGAGTTTCAGCCCGGAGATCTCTTCCTCCGGGCGCGTCACTTTCCATTTCACCGCGCAGGGCGCGCTGAAGAATCCCGACTTCGAGGGCAGCCTCAACTTCAACGACGTGAACCTGGCCTACCAGCAGATACCGAATGGCATCAGCCATCTGAACGGCGCGATGGTCTTCAACCAGGACCGGCTGGAGCTGCGCAACGTGGTGGGCACCACGGGCGGCGGCACGGTGACGCTGGGCGGCTTTCTCATCTACCAGCAGGGCATCTATGGCGACGTCACGATGGCGCTGAAAGATACGCGTTTCCGCTACGCCGGGCTGAGCAGCTCGGCCGATGCGAAGCTGCGGCTGCAGGGATCACAGAGTTCGCTGGTGCTGAGCGGCAATGTGCAGATCACGCGCTTCCTGGTGGGGCCGAATGTGGACTTTGCCGCGTTGACGGGCGGGTCGGCCGCGGTATCGCCGCCGCCGGATCCAAATGCCTTTGGCAACAAGGTGCGGCTGGACGTACACATCACCTCCGCGCCGCAGATGGACTTTCAGAACTCCTTCGCGCAGATTGCCGGCAGCGTGAATTTGCGTATTCGCGGGACGGTGGCGCAGCCGGCGGTGCTGGGCCGCATCAATATCACGGACGGCAAGGCCACGTATAGCGGGACGACCTATCAGTTGCAGCACGGCGACATTTTCTTTACCAACCCGGTGAAGATCGAACCGGTGATCGACATGGACGTGACGACGCGCATTGAGGAATACGACGTCACCATCGGGCTGCACGGGACGGCCACCAAGCTGACGCCGACCTTCCGTTCCGAGCCGCCGCTGCCGGAGGCGGATGTCTTCTCGCTGCTGGCGCAGGGACGCACGCAGGAAGAGCAGTCGATTTACAGCACCCAGCAGGCGGCGGCGGGGGTAAGCGGCACCACGAACGCGCTGCTGAGCGGCGCGCTGAACGCCACGGTGAGCAGCCGGATCCAAAAGCTGTTTGGGGTGGGAAGCGTGAAGATCGACCCCACCTATACCGGGTCGCTGGGCCAGTCGAGCGCGCGCATTACGGTGGCTCAGAACATCGGCCAGCAGGTGGTGCTGACCTATGCCACCAGCGTGAACGCGACGACGCAGCAGTTGATCCAGGCGCAGGTGAACCTGACGCCCACCTTCTCCGTAACCGCGGTACGTGACGAAGCCGACGTCTTCAGCCTAGTTTTCAAGGTTCACAAGCGCTATCGGTGACGAAACGAGGCATCAGGCAAAGTGGCCTGATCTCCTTCCCTGATCTCCTTGTCAGTGCAGTTCAAAGTTGGAGCGGACCAATCATGTTGTTGAGATTTTCTTCCTGCCTGGTCTGCCTTCTGTTATTCGGGCAACCCCCGGTACACGCGGAGACGCTGCATAAGAAAGCTCCATCAGCGGCGGCAGCCGATCTTCGCACGCGGATTGACGCATCTCCGAAACTGCACTTCCATGGCATTCCTTTCGCAGCGCAGCCGCCCGGCCCGGGATGGGCATCGGGAACCATCTCCGGGGTAGCGGTGGACGACAGCGGGAATATCTACGAGATACAACGTGGCGACAAGGCCGACCCGGTCCTGGTTCTGGACCGCGAGGGGAAGGTTCTGCGCTCGTGGGGCAAGGGAGAGTACACGATTCCACACAGTATCCGCATCGATCCTGCAGGCAATGTATGGACCGTGGATGCCGGCTCTTCTGTCGTCATCAAGTATTCTCCGCTCGGCAAAAAGCTCATGGCTGTTGCTGTAGGCGAGCAGCCGGAAAACGGCAGCGCATTCCGCGGAACCACTGACATCGCGTTTGGACCTGACGGACATCTGTTCATCACGGATGGTTATGGCAATGCCCGAGTCCTCAAATACACTCCCGGTGGCGAGAGAGTGAAGCAGTGGGGCAGGGCCGGGGCGGGTCCCGGCGAGTTCCGGCTGCCACATGCGATCCAGATTGACGAGAACGGAATCGTTTATGTGGCAGACCGTGAGAACGGTCGCATTGAGAAGTTCGACCTCGACGGCAACTTCCTCGGCGAGATCTCTCATCTTGGGCGAGTCTTTTCGATCCAGTTGGCGGGCGGGGCGTTGTGGGCGACAATACAACCGTTCAACCGGCCATTGACTTCGGGTGGCTGGGTGGTCAAGCTCGATCGCAAGACGGGCACGATACTGGGGCACCTCGATGTTCCCGAGGCGGGCGGCCATTCCCTCGCAGTGACGCCATCCGGAGAGCCCCTCACCACCGTTGGCGACGAGTTGCTATGGTTCAAGGCTAAGTAATGTCGTAGAGCTGTCGGTGACGAAGAGTATTTCTCTACCGTCTTAACAAATGTGGATGGGGAGTGGTACGCTTCGGCTCACCGGATTTTTGAGAAATTCAAAGATCGAGTCATGCGCCACCCAAGCGCTTTGCAAGGAGAACGACGATGCGCATTGTGCGAACCATAGTTGCGGTTGCATTACTGGCCGCTCCGGTTGTTGCCTACACCTTGCCGACCGCGGCTCTGGCCGCGATCGAAGACTCGACCAAGAACGACGCGCAGATCCTGAAAGATGCGCAAAATAAGCTGAAAAACAAGCGTTTCAGCGGCGTGCACGTCGCCGTGCAGAGCGGCGTCGCGACCTTGAGCGGGTCGGTGCCGTTGTATGCCGATAAGCAGGATGCGGCGAAAAATGTGGGTAAAGTGAAGAACGTGGTTTCCGTGGTGAACGACATCCAGGTGCAGGCCGGGGAGTCGACCGATCAGCAACTGGCCGACAGGATTGGCAAGCAACTGGCCTACGACCGCGTGGGCTACGGGAATGCGTTCAACGCGATTACCGTGTCGGTGAACAATGGCGTCGTGACCCTGGGTGGCCATGCGCTGGGACCAGTGGCGAAGGAATCGGCACTGAACCTGGCGAAGCGCACCCCGGGCGTCACCAACGTCGTCGACAAGATCGAGGTCGATCCGCTGTCGCCCTTTGACAATCAAACGCGCATCGCCGTTGCCCGCCGAGTGTATGGATATCCCTCGCTGAACAAGTACGCGATCAATCCGGCGAACCCGATCCGCATCACGGTGATCAACGGCCACGTGATTCTGTCCGGCGTGGTGGATAGCCAGTCCGACAAGGACGTTGCGGGCATTCAGGCCAACTCGGTGCCCGGCGTCTTCAGCGTGACCAACAATCTGCAGGTGGCGGGATCGAGCAGCCAGGAGAAGCGTCAATAGCTCCATCGGTATCCGAACAGCACACGTTTCCAGCACGCGCCGCTGGCTCCCGTTAGACTCAAAGAGAGCGAATTTTCTGTTAGGTTGCGCTACGAAGTGCCGCGAAGTGCTGCTTTTCTTAACGGGAAAGCCGCATCGTGTGAACACTTTCCGCACACACCGACAGGAAATCGCTCCAACCGGGGAAGCGGCGCATGGCGTCTGGAAGATTTTTTCTGTATGCATAAACGACCGAGCGAGGGTGCCGGTGGCCTTTCGTTGGGGGAAAGCCACGTCGAGGGTCATTCCGCATTGCAGAGTCCCAGGAAACATCTTCTGCGCAGTTTGGGCATCACGCTGGAGATGATCAAGTGGGAGCATTCGATCTTCGCGCTGCCCTTTGCGCTGACCGGTGCGGTGCTGGCGGCCAATGGCTGGCCGCATGCCATGCAGCTTTTCTGGATTGTGGTCTGCATGGTGACGGCGCGGTCGGCTGCGATGGCTTTCAATCGCTGGGCCGATGCGGACCGGGACGCGGCGAACCCGCGCACGGCATCGCGCGCGATTCCGGCGGGACTGCTCTCGCGGGGCTTTGTCGGCGCATTCACGGTAGTGATGGCGCTGCTGTTTGTATTCTCCGCGTCGCGGCTGAACCGGCTTTCGCT
>DASQRJ010000466.1:0-3596 GCA_035642955.1 Acidobacteriaceae bacterium | reverse complement strand
CTGCACATCCGGCGCTTCCGTCCGGGCGGTCAACTGGATGCCGCGCTGATTACGGCAAGCTGCGCCGGCATCATCGCCTTCGCGCGCGGCGCGTCTACGGATATGCAGCTCGCGGCGCCGTTCTGCATCGGCATGCTGGGCTGGTATGCATGGTACGAGACCGACAAAAAATTCTGGCTCTTCGATCTGTACTTCTTCAACGGCGCCGCGACGCTGGCGAAGGGTCCGGTTGCGCCCTTTCTTGCGCTGGCCATCATCTTTGCCTTCATCGCCTTGCGGCGCGAGTGGTCGCTGCTGCGGAGGACTATCTGGGTTCCCGGCATTCTCCTCTATCTGGCAATGGTGCTGCCCTGGTATATCGCGGTTTCGCGACGAAACCCGCAGTTCCTGCGCGTCTTCTTCCTGGAGCACAACCTGGAGCGATTTGCCACCAATCTGTATGAGCACCAACAGCCTGGCTGGTTTTATCTCGCCGTCACGTTGCTCGCACTCATGCCATGGACGGTGATCGCGATGCGCGCACTGGTGGACGCGGCCATCGAGTCCGTGAACGAATGGCGAGCGCGGCTGGCGAAGAATCGTTATGTGAGCCATGCGCGCTGGGGAGACGCTTTTCCCGAATTTCTCGTCCTGTGGGCGCTCTTCCCAATCGTCTTCTTTTCGCTGTCACGCTCGAAGCTGCCCGGCTACATCCTGCCTTCCATTCCGCCGCTCACCATCCTGACGGGCGACTACCTCAACCGTTTGCGTCAGGAGGAGAAAGAGATCCGCCCATGGCTGCTGGTGCTGCACGCGCTGCTCGCCGGCATCACGGTGACCCTGGTGCTGCTGCTGCCGTGGTTCATCTTTCATGCCGAAGGAGGCATGCCTCCAACGCGGGTGATGGTCTCGGCCATCGTCACCGGCATCGCGACCATCATCCTGATCCTGGTTGTGGTGGGCAAATTCGGGGTGAAGCGTCTGCGGATTGCCACCATGGTGCCGCTGGTGGTGCTGGTTTTCTTCCTCTTCGGAGTCGGGCCGTTCTTCGGTCTGCCCGCGATCCAGCGCACCAAACGCACGATCCAACTGGTGGATCTTGCCTATTCAGCTCGACCGCTCGCCCGGCAGCTCACGCTGGTGACACCGCACGATGAACCTGTCGCCGTGCTGCGCGTCCGGAGAGATCTGGAGTTCGGGCTCTCGTTCTATCGCGATAAGAGGGTGCTGGATTACGACACAGACGGCGTCCCGGAGCAGGCGCACATCCTGGTGGTGCGCGACATTGCCCTGCCGCAGCTGAAGACGCTGCTGGCCACGCGCGCCTACCATCCACTCTTTGCCTACCCTGCGCAACACGTTTCTGTGTACCAGGTCGATGCGCTCGGCACCGACGATACGCCCGGATCACCACACAAGTAACACTCGGGATACGCTTCTCTCTTTGCATGTGCTGGAAGGCCACGCTTACACTCGCAGGTAACCGAGCACCGCGGGAGAGTACCGTTTGGCCGCGTCATTGTCCAGAAGCGCGATGGTTCGCCAGGATGTGCTCGACCTGCGTCATTTTGCTGCTTCTTCGTTGCGTGCACTCCTGACCGAGGAGACCGAACTGTGGCAGCGGCGTCTGCGCTGGGACTACCGGACATCGGCGCAGCTCCTGCTCGATTACCTGGATTCGCGCATCCTGCCCGGCTTTGTTGCGACAGAAGATGGCAAGCCCGCAGGTTACGTCTTCTGCGTGTATGAGCAGCACAAGGCGGTGATCGGAGATGTCTTTGCCACCGCCCAGGCACGGGAACGTGCGAACCGCATCGAGGCGCGGCTGCTGGAGCACACGCTGGAGCTGCTGCAGAGCACCCCTGGCACCGGCCGGATCGAGACGCAGCTTCTGCTGCATCCCAAGGGACAGTTCCGTGAGGTATTCACGCGTCATGGTTTCGAGTCCTACCCGCGCGTCTTCATGGAGCGGCAATTGCGCCGCGAACTCCCTCCCGCGTCCGCGCCGGTGCCCGCATCCCTGCATCTGCGGCCCTGGCGGGATGGCGACTTCGCCGGCGCGGGCCGGCTGATCGCGCTCGCCTATCGTGGACATCTGGACAGTGTGATCAACGATCAATACCGCACCACTGCCGGCTCCCTGCGCTTTCTGCACAACATCGTGCGCTTTCCGGGCTGTGGCCAATTCGATCCAGCGACCTCGCTGGTGCTGGCGCACCGCGACAGCGAGGAGCTGGCGGGCATCGTCTTATGTTCCCGCGTCAACATCGATACCGGTCACGTCACGCAACTTTGCGTCGAGCCTGCCCTTCGCCATGCCGGATTGGGACGGCTTCTGCTGACGCAATGCATACAGGCGCTCACCGCGCTGGGGCTCGAGTACATATCGCTCACGGTGACAGAAGGCAACCAGGAAGCGGTGCTCCTCTACCGGCGCATGGGCTTCAAGTCGCGACACACCTTCGACGCCATGGTGTGGCAGCGGGGCTAGAGCTCAGGCAATGGGCCGTTGCGGCTAGAACAAAAGCACAGACGGTGTAAGGTAGGGCGCCAATCCGAACGCAGCCGTTCTTTCAAGCAACGGCTGCTCAGAACCGATCTCGCCACATTACGCTATCTGTGCTTTTGCTCTAACGGTGGATGAAGTACATCAACCAGCTTGCCACGATGACGGAGCCTGCGAAGAGCACAAAGCAATAGATCCCGTAGCGCATCATGGCGCGCGGTTCGCTGCGCTGCGTGATGCCGAAGACGGTGGATGCAAAGAGCGCGAAGAGCAGCACGGCCGTGAAGTGGGAGGGAGCCAAAGTCACGACTTCCTTCCGATCCGGATGTTATGCGCATCTACCGCAGCGATGACGTTCAGCAGGCCGGCGACGACGATGAACTTGGTGCCGTAGTCGGCGGTCACCACTTGGACCGGCGTCTGCCCGACACCAAAGACGCGTCCGCCGATGTACATCAGGCCCGAACCAAGATCGCCGATGAAGCCGAGAAAATCGAGCGGATCGGTGGGACTCGCCACGTAGAGTTTGCCCTGCATGAGCAGACCGAGGATGAACATCAGGCCGATGGCGGCAAAGAGCAGTCCGCCCCGCACCCAGCGGCGACTGAGCAGATGCCCCGCGCCGGGAACCAGCCAGCCAGCGAGAAGCGCCGTGGAAAAGAGCGGACTCTTGGGTTCCGCTGCCTTCTCGATCTTTTTGTTGGTGGTCGCGGCCTTGGCCGGCGGGGTGGTTGCCATGGAGAGTCTCCACCAAATATACCGCAGGGCTTACCCGGTCTTCGCCCGGCTGCTGTGCGCCGGCCTAGACCCTGACCAGCTCCGTCTGCACGCGGCCGGTGACCCGGGCTTCACGGTCTCCGGTCATCATGTCGACTTCGCTGCGAATACCAAATTCCTTGAGGTAGATCCCCGGCTCCACGGAGAAGCAGGTGTGCGGCAGCAGGAGCCGCTCGTCGTGTGTCTCGAGGTTGTCGAGGTGAGCGCCGCTGCCGTGCAGGTCGGTGGCGATGTTGTGGCCGGTGCGGTGGGTGAAGTACTCCGCGTAGCCGGCATTGCGGATGACGGCGCGGGCGGCATCGTCAGCCTCCCAGCCGGCGATCGGCTTCCCTGC
>DASQRJ010000465.1:0-4742 GCA_035642955.1 Acidobacteriaceae bacterium | reverse complement strand
GCAGCTCCCGCGCCCCCGGAACGCCGAACGTAGTGACGAACCAGAATCCGGCGACGATCAGAACCACAAGCATGGCAAGACGGCGAAGCTTCATAAGCGGGTCGTTCTCTCCTTACTTCACAGCAATAGGTTCATCGCGCGGCCGCGGCCAGCGCGCGCAGCTCTCGCCAGCGCGCGCAGCTCTCCATAGACGCCCTCTGTTTGCCGGGTCACATCTTCTAAAGACCCGTCGTTGCGGATGATGGCATCGCTCAGCCGCATCTTTTCTTCGTCCGGCATCTGCGCGGCCATGCGCTCGCGCGCCTCACGCTCCAGCGCTGCCCGCCTTGCGGCATCGGGGTTCGCTCCACCCATCCGCGCCACATATCGTGCGATGCGCAATGCCTCCGGCGCGGTCACCAGAATGCGCCGGTCAAATCGTTCCTGCCAGCCGAGCGTTCCCGCAGTTCTGCTCGCTTCAAACAGCAGCGCCGTCTCATAGATCGCCACCGCATCCGGCTGCTCCTGTTCGAGAGCATCCATCCACCGTCGCTGCTCCGCAATCACCGGAGGATGCACGATGGCGTTCAGCTCCGCCAGGCGGCCGTCTGCGAAAGCGAGCTTCGCCAACTCGCGCCGGTCCAGCGTTCCGTCGGCCTGCACGATTGTGGGCCCAAACGCCCGCACGATCTGGCCATAGACCGCTTCGCCCGGTTGCATCAGGGCGCGTCCCACGGCATCGGCCTCCATCACCTGCGCGCCGAGGCTGCGAAAGATCGCTGCCACCGTGGTTTTGCCGCTCCCCAACCCGCCGGTCAGCCCCACGCGCAGCATCCGCGGAACCTTACAGCAATCCGCGGCGCAGCTTGGCCGCGCGCACCGTGTTTGCCATCAGCATCGCAATCGTCAGCGGTCCCACGCCGCCGGGTACCGGTGTGTATGCCCCGGAGACCGCATACGCCGCCGGATGCACATCGCCAATCAGCGTCGATCCCTTCGCGATAAACAGCTCCTCCCGCCGCGCATTGCCGTGAAAGAAGCGGTCGAACTCCTCGCGCGTCGTCAGCCGGTTGATCCCCACATCCAACACCGTCGCTCCCGGCTTCACCATCTCCGCGGTCACAAAACCCGGACGCCCGATTGCCGCGACCAGAATCTCTGCGTTGCGGCAAACCGCCGGCAGATCGCGCGTCTTCGAATGACAGATCGTGACCGTCGCGTTCTCCGCCAGCAGCAGGATCGCCGCCGGCTTGCCGACGATATCGCTGCGGCCCACGACGACCGCGTTCTGTCCCGCGATGGGCAGGTTGCTGCGCTTCAGAATCTCAATCAAACCGGCCGGCGTGCAGGGCGCCAGCGCGGGCTGGCCGGTCTGCAGCCGCCCAACATTCACTGGATGAAAACCGTCGACATCCTTCTCCGGAGCCACAGCCTCCAGCAATCTCTTCGCATTCACCTGCGGCGGCAAAGGAAGCTGAATCAAAATGCCATCGACATCGTCGCGGCCGTTCAACTCAGCGACCAGTGCCAGCATCTCTTCTGTCGTCACCGTCTCCGGCGGCGTAATCAAGTCGCTGCCCAGCCCCAGCTCCGCACAGGTGCGCACCTTGCTGCGCACATAAATCTCGGACGCGGGAACGTGTCCCACCAGCACTGCGGCCAGTCCTGGCTTGATGCCTTGCTCCGCCAGCAGCTTTACCTCGCGCGCCACATCTTCCTTGATCGCGTTTGCAATCGCCGCACCATCCAATCTGCGTGCCTCTGCCATGCCCCTCCCACGAATTTGCTGATAACTGCGCTGCTTCTATGGTAATTGCCGCGCGGTAGGCGCGTGTGGCCCTACACTCGGAACGAGATGCAGAACTCGAACCGGATGCCGAAATCACTCATGGACGCCGCCGCGCTGCGTCTGCTCGCGTGCCCCGCCTGCCACGCCGGCCTGACGCCGCTCGATCCGGAAACCATACTTTGCACCGGCTGCGCACGTCGCTACCCCATACGCGATGGATTGCCCGTCTTGCTAGTTCTTGACGCGCCGCAGTGAGAGCCGTTCGACCGCTCAGTGTGCCGGGAAGTTGCGCACCGTTATCAGATAGGCAAGCACCAGCGCAACCACCAACGTCACCACCAGCAAAGTCACCAGCGCCGCCCAGGAAAGGCCGCGCTTTTCCAGGAAATCCTGCTTTTTGTCACTGTCTTGTCTCTCGCTCATGCCGGGTTCTGTCATGCGCCACCTTCGCGATTCACGCTGGCAGGAAGAGATTCATTTTCTTCATACATACATATAGGTTAAGTCAGCGTCTCTATAAATGTACCCATATAGGTTAATTCAGCGTCTCTATAGATGTACCGCAACTCTGGAAACCGAAACAACATTCTGTGCGTATCTGGGTTAACAGAGTAAGAGAGCAATCGCGGGAAGGAGGAAGGCCATGGAAGACCAGATGA
The DNA here is from genome assembly GCA_035642955.1 of Acidobacteriaceae bacterium. Taxonomy (GTDB): domain Bacteria; phylum Acidobacteriota; class Terriglobia; order Terriglobales; family Acidobacteriaceae; genus KBS-83. The sequence continues at coordinate 2,315 of DASQRJ010000465.1, read as the reverse complement.
GACACGATCAAGACCTGGCAGCAGCGTCGGCGGGCCTTCCGCTCGACTCTGAGGCGCATCTCTCGCCGCAGATCGAGAAGTTCAGCGCTACGGAATTGACCAATCTGCGCAATGAGCTGGTCCGCGGACAACTGGACAGCTGGCAGGCTGCGGATCTCGCGGCCAACTTCCTCGCCGGCCATGGCTACGGCGCCAGCGCGGAGAACCTGCGCCAGGCCATCACCAGCATTGAAATGTCGCGTTGCACCATCGATTGTCTGCAGGCTGCTCTCGAAGGCGTCGCCTTCATCCAGTAGGCCGCGCTACGCGAAGCACGCTGCGGCCGCTTTGACCCCTTCTCAGACGGCCGCAGTATGGTTCCTCAGATCAGGCGCATTGGTAAACCCAAGCCAACGTCCCGGCAGTACTTCATGGAATTACCCTTCCAATATCCGACGACCGGCAAGCATAAGTCATGCGTCCGCACACGCGGCGACAATCGTCTGCTGAACCGTTTCCAGCAGGCCTGTCGCCGGACAGTGGCTGGTGTAGAGCATATGGAGCGCGCCATTGAAGGTAGCGGAACCGACCACATGCTCGCCCTTGTAGCCTGCCAGGACCGAGGGTCCCCAAACGTTCTCGATGGTGAGGTTGTCGGGCGGCGAAGAAAAGTTGACGCACTTGAGATTCGTAAGGAGCAAATCGTGACCAACTTTGCTCGCGAGATAGTCTACGAGCATTGTGGGCTCGAGATTCGCCGACATGGCGGCTTGCACCCGATTGAATGTCGCTTCGATCTCCACGAAGGATTGGAACTGGACGAGTTGAGAACGGATTGTGCGTGCGCTTTCCCAGAGACCTTCCGCGGGATAGGGAGAGACACCTCGCCCGGAAGTGATGGACAGGACGAAATCCGCTGCGTTGTCGAGGTAGGGGCGTGCATCGATCGGCACTGCGAGGCGTATGTCGGCAGTCTCGAGCGCCGGCGAGAGCTTGCGCAAGGCAGAGGCCAGCGCGGCAAGCAGCGCCGAACCGACGGTGGTTTGTTGCCGGCGGCAACAGCGGAGCAGTTGAGCGGTCAGCTCCGGAGTGAGCCGAAGAGCGTCGATGGTTGGCGCCTCCGTGCCAAGGTGGCGCGTGATGGTTCGCTCGCGGAGCACGGCAATGGCCTGCTGTACGTTTTCGTCAGCTTGCGGAGTTTCGGTCGATTGAGCTGTGGTTGACCTTACGCAGGCGACGCGGTCTTCGGCCGAGGGCGGGACCGGCAACGGGGGCAGCTTTTGGCCAGAGAGAGCTGCGAGGAGATCACGGACGAGACCGATGGCTCCCATGCCGTCGAGGACAACGTGGTCGGCGGTCAGGATGAGATCGCATCCGTCATTGTCTTCCAGCAGAACAGCCCGAAGAAAAGGCGCGGTGGACGGATCAAAAGGCTTTACCCATTCAGCTTCCATCGCACGTTGCCATTCGGTCGGCGAGGTTCGCGGCCGGAATATCAGTGGGACGGGGAGATTTGCAGCACGCATGAAAATAGGCGCATGAGGATCGTCGAGGTTGAGGCTGGCATTGAGGAAGGGATGTCTCTCCTGGACCTCAGCGAAGGCGGCGATCCAGCGAGTGTGGCCGATGGTTCCACGGAAGGTGACAGCGACAGCGAAGTTGAATACGTTTACCCGGTCGAAGGCCCAGAAGAGACGTTCGTAAGGGCTAAGCGGGCGAAGAGTTTCGTAGACCACCTGCGTATGCAGAGCGTGCGATACGGTCACTGAACCTCCTGAGGACTGCCGGACGGGGTGGCCGGGGTTGCGCTTCATTATGACGACAGAACATATTCTCGGCCGCGCTTTTTCGCAGACCGTCGTTTCTGGTGTCCTGCTTACCGGGGGGTGGATCGGCGCAAGGTATTAGAGGGTGCGGTCTACTGCCCAGTCAGAGCCTCGTCGCAGAGTCGGCGGTTTGGAACATGGCCCGGGGGAGTTTGAGTCAGCATACAGGACGGCAGGAAGAAAAAGGTGAATGATCCTATCTGGCGCCGACTCCCTCCGGCATCATGCCTGAACGGTATTTAATCCTCATAAACGCGCTTCTGATGATCGAGAAGTTCGGCGCTACGGAATTGACTAATCTGCGGAATGAGCTGCTCCGCGTACAACTGGATAGCTGGCAGGCCGCGGATCTCGCGGCAAACTTCCTTGCTGGCCATGGCTCCAGCGCGGAAGAACTTGCCAGCGCGGAAGAACAGAAATTTTTCTTCACCCTCTGTCGAATTCGGCTCCCGCCGTTCGTCGTTATAGTGAAGGCGGCCAACTTCCTCGCCGGCCATGGCTACGGCGCCA
>DASQRJ010000464.1:0-2124 GCA_035642955.1 Acidobacteriaceae bacterium | reverse complement strand
GCGAGGTGTTGAGCAGGCGGAACTGGATGCCGACAGCGTCTGCAACCTCGCCCATGATGCCGCCCAGGGCATCGACTTCGCGCACCAGGTGTCCCTTGGCAATTCCGCCGATAGCGGGATTGCAGGACATCTGCGCGATCAGGTCGAGGTTGAAGGTATAGAGCGCGGTCCGCAGACCCATGCGCGCCGCGGCCATGGCGGCCTCGCAGCCGGCATGACCGGCTCCGACGATGACGACCTCGTATTGTTCGGTGAAGGGCATCCGCTCCTTCATTTTAACGAACAGAAAAAGCCGGGCGTGGATGACTGGGCTTTTGCGTGTGGGATGACGGGGATTTAAGTCAGAAGCGAAGCTGGAGCACCAGCTCAAGCTGGCGTTCGCGATAGAGGTTGGTGCTGTTGCTGTTGGTCACAGTGCCGAAGGTCGGCTGCCAGGTGAGGGTTGGATTCACGTTTGCGCTGGAGGCTCCGCTGATCTCGTAACCGAGCGTGCTGATGTCTGTAACATTCTGGTGATTGAGCAGGTTGAAACCTTGCACCATGAGTTCCAGCCGAGTCTTCTCGCTGATCGAAATGCTTCGCGAAGCACGGAGATCGACCGTGTAGGTGCCGGGATAACGGTAGGTATTGCGGCCAACCGCGGGGATCCACGTCGCGCCGCCCGAGCCGTTGATGCTTCCGGCGAGTCCCGAAAGCTTTTCGGTTTGGCTAAATTCATTGACGTATCGCAAGTACGGAATCGCTCCGCTGGTCCGCAGAGAGTAGGGCAGTCCGGTCTGGGCGCTGGCGGTGGGAGCGAGCGCATAGCCGTTCGCCAGGGCGCCGCGCCAGCCGTGGAACTTCCACGGCGCGCGAACCACGATGCCCGCCGTGGCGCGCTGCCGGACGTCGAAGTTCGAGTCGGCGTATTCCAGGTTCAGGTCGGTGGGATCGAGGACATCGTTGACGTCGGTAAACGTAGTTTCGTTTTGATTGTTGTCCTGCGCGTGCGCATAGGTGTAGCTGGCACGCAGGTGCAGACAGCGGCCGCCATTGTGCGTGGCTTTCACAACTATCGCCTGGTAATGGGAGCCGACCATGCTGTTGATGTCGGTGATGGAGCCGTAGGCCGGATTCAGGCGCTGGGTGAAGAGGTGGGTCGCGTACGTGGCCTGCTTCAACGGTCCCTGGTGCTCCGGGTCTCTCACCGTGTAGGTGATAGGAACCGCAGTGGCGAGATCGATGTTGGTGTCCATGAAGTTGGGCAGGTCTTGCCCCGTGCTGCGCAGATAGCTGACCGTCACTTCCGTGTTGCGGGAGATGCGCTGCGCCAGAGAGATTTCCGCCTGAGCGATGCGCGGGTTCTGGAAGGCGCGATCGAAGTAATCGGCGGTGGGCGTCTCCGGCACCACAACGCGACCGCCGAAGATATATGGAAATGACGGCGCACCGGCATCGCCAGGTCGAAAGTAGTAGCCGAGCTGACCCGTGGGGGAGCCGGTCTCGGTATAGGCGGCAAAGATGGTGGAGTTGATGATGCGGCCGAAGTAGATGCCATAACCGCCGCGCAGAACGGTGTTGCCGTGGCCGGTGAGGTCGAAGGCAGCCCCGACGCGTGGGCCGTAGTTGTTGCGATCGCGGGGGATGAAGCTGGTCTGGGGCAGAGCGGGATTGGGCAGCAGCTTGTTCTGCGGCGGAAGCTGCTCGTACTCATAGCGCAGGCCGTAGGAGAGTGTGAGGCGATGCCGCACCTTCCACTCGTCGCTGAGGAAGACCGCATAGTCATTGGTATCGAAGCTGAAGACCTGCGGTCCCAGCTGTTGGGTGTAGTAGCTGTAACAGGGTGACGTGCCGACACCGCTGCCGCCGGCGTCGCAGTGGCTGGGCGCGAGCGCATCGGAGGCGAAGTCCAGCAGGCTGGAGTAATCGTAACTGCCGTTGCCGTTGTAGATGCTGTCAATACCGTCGAGCACATGGTTGAAATCGTAGCCAAGCTTGATGATGTGGTTGCCGCGCACGTAGCTGAAGGTGCTGGCCACCTGGGTACGGTGTTCATCGGGCAGCGCGGCGCGATCGAGGGTGGGCGGCTTGCCGATGCGCAGCCCAGAGCCGGAGCTGATGAGCGTGATCTGCGGCGAGCGGCCG
>DASQRJ010000463.1:0-4116 GCA_035642955.1 Acidobacteriaceae bacterium | reverse complement strand
GGATTACGCCCGGTGTGTCACCGGCACTGGTGCGATTGTCGATGGTATGGTCGCGCCAGTCAGCGTCGTCACTGTGAACCGCCGAGATGCATTCGGTGTGGCTTTTCCTTAACGAAAAGCCACCAGAGCGGTCGCTGGACGGTCTACACCTATACCGAAAATGCTCTAGTACCGAAAATGCTCTAGGGTGTGCGCATCATCTGTGCCGGCGGCTTTGCCTGCAGGTGAGTGAAGAGCCGAGCCGCGCCCAGGGCGGTGTTGTAGATGCCCCAGGTCAGCGGGATGGATACGACGATCCAGGCCGCGGCAATCAGGCCGGCGGAAGTTTTTTTCTCGTTTGCCATTACGCTCTCCTCTTCGAGTGGTGCTTGCTCAGTGGCCAGCGGGAACTGCGCCCTGGGGCTGTTCCTTCATCCAGAATCGTTGGCTCACGGGACGAACCAGCAGATTGGCCACGAAGCCGATCAGCAGCAGCCCGGCCATGATGTGGAGGATGAGCGGATAGGCCTGTTCGCGAGGCACGTGCATGGCTATGTAGTGGTCGAGGATGCCGTTCACGATAAGCGGGCCTACTATGCCGGCGAAGGACCACGCGGTCAACAGCCGGCCATGGATGGCGCTGACGTTGTAGGGCCCGTACATGTCGCGGAGGTAAGCCGGGATGGTGGCGAAGCCGCCGCCATACATGCTGATGAGGAAGCCGGCGATGAGAACGAAGAGGGCGATGCTGTCCATGTGCTGGGTGCCGGTGTCGGGCAGGAGAAAGTAGAGGACGGCGCCCACTACGAAGAAGATCATATAAGTGGGTTTGCGGCCGATGAAGTCCGAGCAGGAGGCCCAGATGAAACGCCCTGCCATGTTGAAGATGCTGAGCACGCCGACAAAGCCGGCGGCGGCGATCGCGGTGACCTGGCCGTGGAAGAGATCCTGGATCATGGGCGATGCCTGTTCGAGGATGCCGATACCGGCGGTGACGTTGAGGGCGAGCACCAGCCAGAGCAGATAGAACTGGGGGGTTGCCATGGCGGTGTTCACATCCACGTTGTGCGAGGTGATCATCGCGGATTGATGTGCCGGTGGCGTCCAGCCTGCGGGCTTCCATCCATCCGCCGGGACGCGGATGGTGAAGACGCCGAACATCATGAAGACAAAGTAGAGGATGCCCATGGTGATCCATGCGCTGGGGATGGCCTGGTGTCCTCCGGCTTTGAAAAAGGCCATGAGGTGTGTGCCCAGCGGAGAGCCGATCATCGCACCGCCACCGAAGCCCATGATGGCGAGCCCGGTCGCCAGTCCGGGACGGTCGGGGAACCACTTGATCAGGGTGGAGACGGGAGAGATGTAGCCGAGCCCGAGTCCGATGCCGCCGATCACGCCATAGCCCAGATAAATAAGCCAGAGCTGGTGCGTGCTGGCGCCCGCCGCTGCCACCTCAAAGCCGAGACCGAAGCAACAGGCGGCAACGAACATGGCCTTACGCGGACCGGCGGTCTCCAGCCACTTGCCGAAGAGCGCCGCGGAAAGACCGAGCACTGCGATGGCGATGGAGAAGATATAGCCGATTTCTTTGAGGTTCCACTGCGAGCCGTCGGCTGCATGGAGGGCCAGCAACGGATTCTTGAAGACGCTGAAGGCGTAGACCTGGCCGATGGATAAGTGAACGGCCAAGGCCGCCGGGGGCACCAGCCAGCGGCTGAACCCAGGATGAGCGACAGAATGGGATCGATCGAGGAACGGAAGAGCAGGCATCCGGGACTCCCGGTATTCGTTGATTTGGATGAAGCGAGGGCCCGAGGAGCGGTATGCGCCCTCCATGTTGCCAGAACCGTACAGTTTACTTGTCATTGAAATGTTGGAAAAGAAATGTTGCCGGGCGCCTTCATTCGGGCAAATTTCCCTTTCTGGTGCGGTGGCGCTCCGTCTTCGCGGGCGCAGGCCAAGGGTGTCTTCTACGTGCTATGCTTGCAGCCGTTTCGCCGCCGCAAATTCTTTAGATGCGGAGGGCGATTCCTGATTATGGGAGCGTTACCAATGATGCAAACAATTCCTTCAAAGCCGCTTTTCGGGAGCGTCTTGCTTGTCGGACTACTCACCCTAGCCCCTGCGCTGCCGGCGCAGGTTGTCGTGACCAATGGCCCGGTCGTCGGGTCTTCCAATCCCATCACCGCCGATCCTCCGGTGACGCGGCCGCGCACCACGCCCTGTACGGTGCAGTTGTTCACCAATGAACAGTTCGCCGATTTCAGCATCCATGACTTCCCCTACGCGCCGCCGGCGAACTGCCCGGGGCCCTGGTCGAAGGTGGTCTTCTCCGCGGACTTCACGGTCACGGCGGGACGCCAGTTCGACCGCACGGCCATGTTCCTGATCGGCAACATGAATATCTTCTACGGCACGACCTCGGAGCCGCGCGCGACCTTGAGCCCGTCGTGGCATGTGGAGAGCGACGTCACCGACCTGAGCGCGGGCCTGAAGGCGGCGCAGACCGGGCACACGATTCTGGGCAATGTCGTCAACTCCACGTTTAACGGCGTCATCTTCGCCAATGCGCAGCTCCAGTTCTATCCGGCGGACATCCGCGATCCCGCGCCGCAGGTGGCGGATATCGTGGTGCCGCTGCCCACCGCGAGCATCGGCGCGTTCACGCTGAACACGACCGCCGATCAGCTCAGCCAGAGCGTCACCCTGCCGCGCAACACCGAGCAGGCGTACCTGGACGTCTTTGCGCAGAGCCAGATCAACGACGAGTTCTGGTGGACCTGCGTGCCCAGCGATGTTGCGAACGAGCTGCAGAGCTGCGGCAACACCTCCTTCCGTGAGACCGAAATCAGCATTGACGGCAAGCCCGCCGGCATTGCGCCGGTCTATCCCTGGATCTACACCGGCGGCGTCGATCCCTTCCTCTGGGAGCCCATCCCCGGAGTGCAGACGCTCAACTTCAAGCCCTTCCGGGTAAACCTGACACCGTTTGCCGGGGTGCTGGCCGACGGCAGCCCGCACACGGTGGCGCTGAGCGTCTTCAACGCCAACAGCTTCTTCCTGGCCACGGCGAATCTGCTGGTCTTTACCGATCCGCACGCGCAACGGGTGACCGGCGGCCTGCTGAGCGACACGCTGTCGGCCGCGCCTACCCCGGTGGTGAGCGAGAACCTGAACACCGCCACGGCCGGCAGCATCGCCGGCACGGTGGGGATCAGCTCCGCGCGCAATTACACCATCAGCGGCTTTACGACCGGCTCGCATGGGCGGGTGACCACGACCGTCAATGCCAACGCGAACTTCAGCAACAACCAGAATTTCAACATCAACTCCACGGCATTCAAACAGGACATCACGCAGTTGACCACGATGAACGTATCGACCACGACCAGCCAGGGCGCGGTGTCGACGGTGGATACGAAAAACTTCACCTATCCGCTGCACTTCCTGATTGACCAGGAAGTCGCATCGGACGGCTCCATCAGCGAACTGAACACCTCCGATCAACGTTTCGACGTGACCGAAGACACATTCCTCGGCCCACTGCGGCTCTTCCACAGCGCAGTAGCCAACGAGGTCTCCTCGAACGATACGGAGCTGTTCACCTCCGCCGGCGCCTTCATCGGGCCGAGCAACACCTCCAGCACGCAGACCTACAAAGCGAACGATACCCTGGGCACTTGCTTCGGGCGGACGCTGGAATCGGCTGCGAACAAACTCACCTCAGTACAGAACGTAAGCTGCTTCTAGAAGAAGACGCAGCGCGAACACGAAGCCCGCCTCCTGCATCCGGAGGCGGGCTTTGTGCGTCAGAGCATTTTCGGTATCGGCGTAGACAGTCCAGCTACCGCTCTGGTGGCTTTTGGTTAAGGAAAAGCCACACCGAATGTATCTCGGCGGTTCACTGTATTCCCGAAAATGCTCTAGATTGAAGAACGATGCATGTCATCCTCTTTGGCGCGAGCGGCATGGTGGGCCAGGGCGTACTGCTGGAATGCCTGCGCGACACCAGCGTGGAACGGGTTCTGGTGATTGGCCGCTCCAGCGCCGGACGGCAGCATGCCAAGCTGCGCGAGGTGCTGGTCAAGGACCTCTTCGATGTGGCCGCCTATGCCGGCGAACTGACCGGACTGGATG
>DASQRJ010000462.1:0-4232 GCA_035642955.1 Acidobacteriaceae bacterium | reverse complement strand
GAGATTCCGGAGCGAATTTCGGACTGCACCCTGGTCGCTTTGATCAGAGCCGCAGCTCCACTTAGAAAGCAGTTGCATGATCATCTTCCTGACCATCATTCACGTCATCGTCTCTGTCTTCATGATTGCGGTCATTCTGCTCCAGCAGGGCAAGAGCGCGGATCTCGCCGGCGCCTTCGGCGGTCAGGGATCGCAGACCGCCTTCGGACCTCGCGGTGCCGCCAACATGCTCACCCGCTTCACCACCTGGGGCGCCATCATCTTTATGGTCACTTCCATTGCCCTCTTTGTCCTTATCGGCAAGCGCGCCGGCGGCGGCTCAGTGCTTGAGGGTACTCCCACGGCTCCGGTCCATCAGCAGGCACCCGCACCCACCAAGAAGTAAGGCACTTTCTAAACCAGTTCGTCGAAAGGCGGCAGACCATGCTCTGCCGCCTTTGCTGTTTCGTATTTGCAGATCTGCTGATCCATCGTTAGATAAATGCACTAGACTGTTGGGCGACATGAATGCCTTTTCCCGCGCTGCCTCATTTCTCTCTGCTGCGCTGCTGGTTTTGCCGGCCATGACCCAAGCTCAGTCCACCGTCCATAACGAACACACGCCGCCGCAGCGGGCGACCGCGCAACTGCCACCGAAGCATCCCGCTGGACCTGCTGTCCATCCCGACGGCTCGATCACCTTTCATTTTCCGCTGCCCGGCGCCAAGAATGTGCTCCTCGATCTCGAAGGAGCCGACCCCCAGCCGATGACTCAAGGGGCGGACGGTGTCTGGACCATCACCACGGCTCCGCTGCAGCCGGAGTACTACGGCTACGGCTTCACCGCCGACGGCATCGCTTATCTCGACCCCGCTAGCGTTCTCGTCAAGCCAAACCTCCTCAACATAGAGAACGAGATCGAAGTTCCGGGACCGCAGCCGATGGATTGGGATATGCAGAACGTCCCGCATGGCGTTGTGCACCACCACTTCTATCAGTCGCAGACGCTCGGGCAGCAAAGCGACTTCTTTGTCTACACACCGCCGGAGTACAACCCGAACAAGAAGTACCCCGTGCTCTATCTCCTCCACGGATACAGCGACGATGCCAGCGGATGGACCGCTGTCGGCCGCGCCCATGTCATCCTCGACAACCTCATCGCGCAGAACAAGATCAAGCCCATGATCGTCGTGATGCCGCTCGGCTACGGGACGATGGAGATGATCACCCGCGCCTGGGATTCATGGAGCCATCAGGAGCTGGTCGATCGCAACTTCAACCTATATACGCAGATTCTGCTCAACGAAGTGAAGCCCCAGGCCGAGAAGATGTACTCCATCTCGAAGGACCGCAACGACCACGCCATCGCCGGACTCTCCATGGGCGGTGGAGAGAGCCTGCGCACCGGTCTCAATCATCTCGACGACTTTGCCTATATCGGAGCCTTCTCCTCATCCGTCCCCGACGCGGGCTATGAGCAGGTCTTTCCCAATCTCGCCTCCGAGGTGCAGAAGAATAAGGATCGGCTCAAGCTGCTGTGGGTCGCCTGCGGCATCGACGATCACCTCATCACGCCCAACCGCGCCTTCACCTCGTGGCTCAAGCAGCAGCAGATTCCCGTGACCGTGATCGAGACGCCGGGCCGCCACACCTGGATGGTCTGGCGCGACAACCTCATCCACTTCACGCCGCTGCTCTTCCAGAAGTGAGGAAGCTCGCACCGATCCTGAGTTCGAATCGATTCCGGGATGGAAATCGTCACGGTAACGTGACCACCCACCCCCACCCCCCTCCGGTGCCGGAGGCCCCGGTGCAACATCCGCCGAATCATGAGGATAGGCGCTCTTCCGAGGCCTAAATATGTCCAGCCATTGGAGTTACGCGTAAATTTGTCCAGCGTAAAGACTTATAGCCACGGTTCGAAATGCAAAACGCCACCGTTGCGGTGGCGTTTATGCGAATCTGATGGTTTGGCTGGGTTTCCCCTCTTTTTTTAGACTAGCAAATCGGGTGGGTTGATTTGGCAGGTTTCTGTTGAGGATTCCCGGAGTGGGACTCTTGTACCGAACAGGATGGCCTAGCGGGTGAAGACGAGCGGTTCGGTGTAGTTGTTCACGACTGCCTGCGCACCCAGGCCGATGCTCACGGCATTCACGGCACGCGCCAAGCGGCGATGGCCATGCCGAATGAGCCAGACGGAACCACCGACCTCGCTTGCAGTGGCAAGACCTTCGAATGCAATGAAGGTGCCGCGATTGTTCACCACCCACTGCGGCAGGATCACCTCATGCGCTCCACCCGCAAGCGCACGGCGGGTGCTGAAGTAGTCCAGGGTGCGGTAGGTGGCGATCGAAGCGTAGAGCACGCCGTCCAGCAAATGTGGCCTTCCCTGCTCCGGCAGCGAGATGCGGCCCTGCGCCGCCGCGATCACGGGATGCAACGACGAGGAATAGGAAGGATGCGGCCCCGTCGGGGCCGGTTCTCCCGATGCGGATCTGCAGGCCAGCAGGAGAAAGCACAACGCGAGTAAGCCGAATGCCACGAAGGTCCATCGTCCCCAGTTCATGTACGCCCCTTGTGTACAGGAGCGTTATCGGCAGCGAGCCGATGGTGAAGATAGGGCGAAGAAGAATTTGCTTCAGCAGTCTTCCCGGAGCGGGATTAGAGAACTGCAAGAGTTGCAATTCGGGATGTTAGAGAGCGGACGCGACTTCGGCGGCGATCCGCTTCAGTCCGAAAGGACGGCGCCGAGCGCGGCCGCGTATGCTGCCGGAGGCGTCCGGCTTTGCCGTTCTCGGTGTCATTGTCCAGCAGCGTGCCCCGTGCGCTCAGGGCGCCGAAATATACGCCTGCAACGATAGGCACGTCAGTCTAGGCCTCCGGCCGATTGTGGTAGTACATATCCCACCCGAGGTAACGGACCGCAGCTTCATGGACGGCGCTGGCCGTCTGCGAGAAGTTCGCGGCGACGTGGTGCTCGAAACCCTGCTCGCAGATATAACGCAGCAGTTTCTGCAGCTTCGGAATATAGGCGACGCCCGCGCCACCGAAGGTCTCCAGCGGGTCGCGCGTGAATTCGCCTTCGCCCACGTAACCGCGGATGCGGCCGTTGAAGTCATCTGTCGAGAAGCGCGCGAAGCTCATCGCGCCCGCTTTGACACGTCCGACGCAGGTGCCGAAGGTGTTCTCCTTGCCCACGGTGCCGGCGATGATGGCCTGGAAGTCCATGATGACGTCTTCGAAGAAGTGCTTCGGCAGATTGGAGCAGTGGAAGCAGACACACTTATCGGGATCGCTGCCGTAGTTGTTATTCCAGTCGAGCAGCGCGCTGGGGGTCTGGCTGGCCAGCGCGAGCGCGTGCATGCCCATCACGCCGCAGACGTCGACCTCGCATGCGGAGGCAAAGAGGTTTTCGCTCATCATGCTCATCACCGTGCAGGGCACGACGCCGAAGTACTCTTCCATCGAGGTCCAGCACTGGATAGCGGAGATGGTGCAATAGGTCTGCTTCATCCAGCCTTCGATGACGGCGCCCAGCTTGGACATCTTCAAGAGCGCGGCTTCGGGGATGTTGTTGGTCGAGACGTATTTCTTGATCGCGGAGAGCTTGGCCTGCACGGCGTCGTCGGTGTCCTTCAGCCGGTCGATGCGGCCGAAGATCTCCGATAGATCGAGCGGTTCCACCGAGATGCCGGCGCGCTCCAGCAGCTTCTCCGAATAGCGGACGGTGTTGAAGGCAGCGGGCCGCGCGCCAATGGAGCCGATGCGCAGGTTGCGGAAGCCGCGCACGATGCGGCAGATGGCTGTGAACCAGGCGAGATCCTTCGCGAAGCTTTCGGAGTTGGGCGCCGAAGTGTGTAGCTACGTTATCGAGTACGGAATGCCGTACTGCTTCAAGTTGTTGCAGGCCGACATCTTGCCGCAGAAGCTGTCGCGGCGGTCAGAGATCTTCATGTCGTCCGTGCGGTCGGGCGTGGCCTGAACCAGTACCGGCACCTGCAGGGTCGAGTGGCGGATTGCATCGACGATGCCGCGCTCTTCGCCGAAATTCGGCAGCGTCACGACGATGCCGTCGATCTCCTCGCGATGCTTGCGGAAGAGCTCCGCGCAGCGGCGCGCTTCATCCGGCGTCTCTACTGCGCCGAACTTCGATTGCTCCGGCGTCAGCGCGATGACGCGGATGCCGGCTTTTTCCAATACGCCGATCATCGCCTCTCTGCCTTCCTTGGCGAGATGGTCGGGAAAGAAGCCGC
>DASQRJ010000461.1:0-7548 GCA_035642955.1 Acidobacteriaceae bacterium | reverse complement strand
CTTTCCAGGCACGCTGCCCGCGGGGCCGGTGAAGCTGAAGATTGCCTACACGGGCATCCTGAACAACGAGCTGCGGGGCTTCTACTTGTCCAAGGCGGAAGGCCGACGCTACGCGGTGACGCAGTTCGAGCCGACCGATGCGCGGCGCGCGTTTCCGTCGTTCGATGAGCCGGCGTACAAGGCGACATTTCAGGTCACGATGGTGGCGCCGAAGGACGACATGGTGATCTCGAATACGAACGTGATTTCGGATACGGCAGGACCGGTCATTGGCGAGCACACGGTGCAGTTTGCGCGCACGCCGAAGATGTCTACCTATCTGGTGGCATTCCTGGTAGGCGACTTCAAGTGCGTGGAGGGTTCGAGCGATGGCGTGCCGATCCGCGCATGCGCGACGCCGGAGCGGGTGAAGTATGCGAATTTTGCGTTGACCTCGGCAGAGTACATCCTGCACTACTACGACAACTATTTCGGGATCAAGTATCCGATGCCGAAGCTGGACATGATCGGCATTCCCGACTTTGAGGCGGGGGCGATGGAGAATTTTGGCGCCATCACCTATCGCGAGGCGGACATGCTGGTGGATGAGAAGAACGCGCCGGTGCAGGCGAAGGCGCAAGTGGCATCCGTGGTGGCGCACGAGATGGCGCACCAGTGGTTCGGCGACATGGTCACGATGAATTGGTGGAACAACATCTGGCTGAACGAGGGCTTTGCCACCTGGATGTCGAACAAGCCGCTGGAGGCGTGGAAGCCGGAGTGGCATATCAACGAGGATGTCGCCAGCTCGCTGAACGGCGCGATGAACCTGGATGCGCAGCGGGTGACGCGCACGATCCGCGCCGAGGCGATTACGCGGGATCAGATCAACGAGATGTTCGATGGCATCACGTATGAGAAGGGCAGCTCGATCCTGCACATGGTGGAGAGCTACCTGGGCGAGGAGACTTTCCGCCAGGGCGTACACAACTATCTGAAGGCGCACATCTATGCGAATGCCACGGCGGAGGACTTCTGGAATGCGCAGACCGCGACCAGTCATAAGCCGGTCGACAAGATCATGGCGAGCTTCATTGGCGAGCCGGGCGTGCCGCTGCTGACTTTCGGGAAGGTGGCAAACGGTGAGGTATCTGTGAGCCAGAGCCGTTTCTTTCTGAATCCGAAGAATGCGCCGGAGACCGCGAGCAGCCAGGTGTGGACGATTCCGGTGTGCTTTAAGACCGAGGGCACGAATCGGGATTGCGAGCTGCTGTCGAGCAAGGAGGGCACGCTGAAGGTGCCGAACGCGCCGATCTTCTACGCGGATGGCGGCGGAGCGGGCTACTACCGTTCGGCGTATACGCCGGAAGATTATCAAGCACTGCTGTCGCATGTGACGACGCTGACGCCGGTCGAACGCATCGGCGTGGTGGGCGATGAGCTGGCGCTGATGCGCGCGGGCAAGAGCAAGGCGGGAGATTTCCTGTTGCTGGCAGCGAGCCTGAAGAACGATGACAGCGCTGCCGTGACGGAGAATGTGATCGGTGGGATCCAAATGCTGTGGGCCCGCGTGGCCGCGACCGAAGCGGAGCGAAAGGAGCTTTCCGCGTGGGTGGTTTCCACCTACGGGCCGCGGCTGGCAAGCATGGGCGAGCCGAAAGACGGCGAGACACCGGAACAGCAGCAGCTGCGCGCGGAGCTTTTCGGGCTGGTTGGCGGCATGGGCCAGGATCCGAAGATCATTGCCGAGAGCCGGCCGCTTGCAGTGTCCTATCTGACCGAGCCGGGGAAGGTGAATCCGACGCTGGGACGGCAGGCCTTGAATGTGGCGGCAGTTTACGGCGACGCAGCATTTTTCGATCTGCTGCAGAAGACGGCGGAGACTTCGAAGGATCCGACACTCGCCAGCGAGGCGCTTTACGATCTGTCACGCTTCAAGGATCCGGAGCTGATGCGCCGCGCCCTGGAGTATGCGGCGTCCGGCAAGGTGCGCAACCAGGATGCGGTTCGCCTGTTCGCGATTGCACTGCAGAGCCCGAATACGCAGGACAACGCGTGGCAGTATATCGAGCAGAACTGGCCCAAGGTGAAGGCGCAGTTCACGACCTGGGCGGGCGGAGAATTTGTGGGTTCGACGAGTGCCTTCTGCACGACCGGGAAGCGCGATCAGGTGAAGGACTTTTTCACGACGCACACAGTCGCGGCATCGGCCTCGGCACTGATGCGGGCACAGAACTCGATCAACGACTGCGTGGACCTGCGCGCCGAGCAGAGCACAAACCTGGAGCAGTGGCTGAGCTCCAGCGCATCGGGACAGATTTAGATACTGCAGGGAAATAGAAGTATCGGCTGGCGCGAGATTTCAGTCATGCCAGCCTTTGCTTCAGAGCATTTTCCCTGATGCTGTGAGGCAGCGGAGAGTCTCTCGGTGTGGCTTTTCCGTAACGAAAAGCCACAAGAGCTCCCGTTGGCCGCTCTATAACTACAGGGAAAATGCTTTGAAGCAAAAGCACAGATGGTGTGAGGTAGAGCACCCAATCCGAACGCAGCCGTTCTCTCAAGCAACGGCTGCTCAGAACCGATCTCGCCACATTACGCTCTCTGTGCTTTTGCGTTAAGGGGGCGGCTGGGCCGCATCTGCACCCTTTTCGTTCACCTTCTTCTCCGACTTTTGGCGGGTGCGCCAGAAGTCTTCCTGCATGCGTGCGCGCTGTGCGGCGTAGAGATCGTCGAAGCGCTGCTGCGCGAGCTGCAACGGCACCTCTTCCACCTGCGTGACTTCGACCTGCTTTACCTGATGCCAGGGATAGATGAAGCGGCCGTGGATGAGAAAGCCGGATTCGGCCCAGCTTTCGATGAGCGATTCGACTTCGGTTTTTACATCCTGCTCATGCTTGATGGGCAGCAGGTCAAACGACTCCCCGCTCACCAGGAAGGCGCGCAACTGCGCGATGAGCAGGACCTTCGGCTGGCTCTTTTCTTTCGGATCGGGATCGTTGGGCACGCATCTCTCCTCTCGACTTTTCTCAACTTGAGATGGCGATGCGGCGGCAAGCGATGTGCGGGATTGTCAAACGGTATCGGCACGCTGGACGGGCGGCAAGCGATCGTTACGGGAGGGCGCGCTGAGGTATTCTGCTGACACCGTTCTTTATGTTGTCCGGAGGCCCCGAGTGGTTTCATTGTCCCGTTCCCTGGCTGCTGTCTGCCTGTCCTGCACGATTGCCCTTGGTCACGCCGCGCTCCACGCGCAGGATCAGAAGAAGGATGACGCGAAAGCAGAACACAAGGATGAAAACCAGGTACCGGTGCCGCCGGAATCGGCTGCGGTGACACACCACGAATGGAAGGCCGCGGGAACGCCAGTCGCTTATACGGCGACGGCGGGCAACCTGGTGATTCACGATGACGACGACAAGCCCTACGGCAGCGTCTTTTATGTGGCGTACACGCAAGACGGCGTGAGCAACGAGGCGACGCGACCGATTACGTTCTTGTACAACGGCGGTCCGGGGGCGGCGACGATCTGGCTGCACATGGGCTCGGTGGGTCCGATGCGGGTGGTGACAGCGAGTCCGGATGCGACGGGCTCGGCGCCATACAAGCTGGTGCCGAACGAGTACAGCCTGCTGGGAAAGACGGACCTGGTGTTCATCGATGCGGTGGGGACGGGCTTCTCGAAGCCCGTGGGCAAGGCGACGGAGAAGGATTTTGCCGGCACCGACCAGGATGTGAAGGCATTTGAGCGGTTCATCGAGCGATACATCACGGTGAACAAGCGCTGGAACTCGCCGAAGTATCTGATGGGCGAGAGCTATGGCACGACGCGTTCGGCGGCGTTGGCCGACGCGCTGCAGGAGAAGGGGATCGAGTTGAATGGCGTGGTGCTGATCTCGTCGATCCTGAATTATGCCGTGCGGGTGCCGGGATACGACACGGAGTCGATGGTGTATCTGCCGTCGTACGCGGCGATTGCATGGTTTCACAACAAGCTGGCGCAGAAGCCGGCGGATTTGAAGCCGTTCCTGGAAGAGGTGCGGAGCTACGCGCGGGGGCCGTACGCGGAGGCGCTGGCCAAAGGCGATGCATTGCCGGAGGCGGAGAAAGACGCAGTGGCGCAGAAGCTGAGCGCCTATACGGGACTGAGTGTGGAATACCTGAAGCAGACCAACCTGCGGATCAACCCATCCCGCTTCCGCAAAGAACTATTGCGGGGCGAGCGCGAGATCATGGGCCGGTACGATGCGCGCTTTGAAGGCACAGATGTGGATGCCGCGGGCGAGACGCCGGATTACGATCCGTCGGATACCGGGGTCTCCGGCGCGTTCATTGCCGCGTTTCACGACTATCTGTCGCACGATTTGAACGACACCACGGCGGATACGTATTATGTCTCAGGGCCGAAGGTGAACGAATCGTGGGACTGGAAGCACAAGGCGGCGGGCCGCGGCCGTCCGCTGCAGTTGCCCTATGTGGCCGGCGACCTGGCCGATGCCATGCGCAAAAACCCGAAGCTTAAAGTCTTCTCGGCGAATGGGTACTTCGACCTGGCGACGCCGTTTTTCTCGACCGAGTACGATCTGGATCACATGTCTCTGGAGCCGGCGCTGCGCGGCAATGTCGAGTTCGGCTACTATCCGGCGGGACACATGATCTATCTGAACCTCGAGGCACTGAAGGAGTTCCGCGAAGATATGAATCGTTTCTACGCGGAGACGACGCACCCGTAGCGTTGCTCCGAACAGCCGGGAAAGCTTCAACTTGAATCAAATATTGCGATGACACGCACCGCTGAACGGTCTGGCGCGGCGCGGGCACAACTCATCGCATGATCGCTCCGTTCTGCCGCTCTGCTGCTGACGCACTCATGCTCTCCGACTTAGGGTGAAGCCCACGTCGCTGAGGAGGGTGTCATGCGATGCATCTCTCACCTAACGTTCCACGTCAACCGGGCTTTGCGTAATGCCGGCGCCCGTATCTGCTGCTCTGGCCCCATACACGGTTTCCTCATCATTGCGGTGCTGCTCAGTGCGGTACCGGCATCGTTCGCCGATGCACCGGGGCCTGCGGTGGTGCGGTTTCACTTCGTTCGCGGATTCGCGGTGATTGTGCCGGTGACGGTGAACGGTCGCGGTCCCTACGACTTCATGCTGGACACCGGGTCCACGATTACGACGGTGGATCGCGAGCTGGGAAAAGAGCTGGCGCTTACACCGCAGGAACAAGGCACGGTGACGACGCTGACGCAGCGCGCTCCCGGCTTGTTAGCTTTCGCACGCAGCGTGGCGGTTGGAGCGGTGACCGAGCGCAATGTGGAAGTAATGATCCGCGATCTGAGCGGCCTTCGCAGCATTGCTCCGACAACGCGCGGCGTGCTGGGGCAGAATGCGCTGAACCATGCCGACTTTCTGCTGGACTATCGTCACAAGCTGATGGAGTTCGACACGGACGGTGCACTTGCGCGCTCGCTTGGCGGACATCATGTCCCTCTGCGCCGGGAAACGGTAGACGGCGATCCGCTGTACGCCAACCTGGCGGTGCATGCAACCGTCAGCGATCAGGGTGCCCGCGCGGGGAATTTTCTGCTGGACTCCGGCGCTGCGTCGCTGGTGCTCTTTGACCGAATCGAGCAAGAGGGGATCGGATTCGCGGAAGGCTGGGTGACGGATGCGGCGGGCGGCCGGCTGTTCGCGGATGTTCGCGAGATGCAGGTGGTGATCGACGGCAAGTCCAGGGAAGTGGCGACCCATGTGCTTGCTTTCAAGGGGGCGGGAAAGGAGATCGATGGCCTGCTGCCAACCTCGATCTTCGACCGCATCTACATCTCCAACGACGGAGGATTTGCGATCTTCGAACCGAAGGTGAAGAAGCCAGGACCGATGGACCGGATGATCGCCGACCTGACTTCGCAGGCAACTGCGCACCGGCCCAAATCGTGACGCCGATCAGGCATTTCCCGGATCACGGTATGTACGGGTGCTAAGAGAAGGGTTGCGTGGAGCCGCTGTGCATCTGCTGCGCGATGGATCGAAGCGGCAGCATGGATGGCCAGATCAGGCGCTGAAAGAGCGTGCTCACGGCAATCGCACTGTTTCTCTTAATAGGCTTCAGCATCTGAATCATTTTCATCATGGGGGATCCCCATCCGAACCCAGCTTCAGGATGGCATGCGGGCGCGATTCGAGATGTTAATGGGCCAATAACTTTCATTGAAAAAGAGGGCTGCGCGACCGGGCGAGCAGCCTGCGGTGGGGGTGCCGCACCGCGACTGACTTCTTCGGACTGACTTCCCTTTCGCCACCTTCCGCGCGCGCATCTACAGCGAAATTGCAAGCGCCAAACCATCGGAGCTTCATCCGATGGGTGCTGGTCTACATCGACCGTATTCTCAGGTAGCGGGAGAGATCAGGCCCGATCACGAATGCAATTACGGCGATTACAGCAATTGCGATTCCGACGTAAATGTAGATCATCGTCATGCATGTCACCTCGTGGGAGACTGCGTTGCCTAGTGAGATGCGTCCGGGGAGAACTGCGCTCGACCCACTTGCCAATATGCTGCTGATTCGGGAAGGGTTCAGAGGGCCTGAGTCGTGCTGCGGAAGCGTAACGCCTGAAAGGAGGACGTGTGGCCAGGGGTGGATTTAGCTTGTTTTGCATGGTCGGGGCGGAGGGATTCGAACCCCCGACCCTCTGCTCCCAAAGCAGATGCGCTACCAGACTGCGCTACGCCCCGACGGGTGGAACCTAATGGAAACGATCAAGGCGATTGTATCAAGTTGCCGGGCTCGCAAAGAGCTGACCGGCTGCGGGTTTGCGCTCGATTCGGCGGTTACATACGCATGGTAAACACGGCGTGGAGCAGCCAGGCGACGAACAGAACGGGCACGGCGAGGATGATGGCGATCGCGATGGCCACGCCCGCGAGGAAGAGCCAGTCGCCCCAGTGGCGGCGGGATGGCTGCTCCAGATGGCGGGTGAGAAGAGCATAGTTGCGGCGATTGGCCTTCCACGCGATGTCGAAGGCGTCTCCGAGGAAAGGAATGGTGCCGATGATGACATCGAGCGCGAGATTGACCAGCATGCGCGCGATGGTGACATAGGGCGCGCCGCGCACCCATGCGGCAATGATGATGATGCAGGAGGCGAGACCGGCGAGGATATCGCCGATGCCAGGTACCAGGCCGATGAGGCCATCGAGTCCGAAGCGGATGGAGGTGCCGGGAATGCGAAACCAGGAGTCGAGTACGCGGCTGAGCAGATCGAGATTTTCGTCGCGGAAGAGGCGGCCTCCGGCGGCGACACGCCCGGCAGGCGGCAGGATCTCGGGTTCGCGTTGTGTGGCCATAATCGCGGCTTTCGGGCGTCCTCGACGGGGGCTTGGGGCGGGCTCAAGATGCTACAATCACAAGGTCGCGCTGGAAAGCTTCACGGCGGCTATAGTTCAGCGGCAGAACGCCTGACTGTGGCTCAGGATGTCGTGGGTTCGATCCCCACTAGCCGCCCCAAGATGCTCTCGCTTCACCTTCCTCATCATGCACTCCCACCCGCACAACGTCTACGCCGGCA